>DMNL01000044.1 GCA_003452735.1 Spirochaetaceae bacterium | reverse complement strand
CTAAGAGCGAGCAGATCCTTCCCCTTCTGTTCTAAGATCTCACGTATAAACATGATAGACCTGGCGACGCGGTCTATGTTAGGTCAAGCAGTACAGGCGCCACCGAACGCGCTATACGACCAGCCTTGGGTCGGAGTCAAGGCAGCACAATTCAGTTTTGCTCGCCTCCATGGTGCGGACCCCGTGCTCGGCGTGGAGATGACTTCGACCGGAGAAGTGGGCTGCATAGGTAGCGAACTAGACGATGCTTTTATGAAGGCGATGGTCTCGGTTGGCTATCCACCCAAAGTCAAGAAGCTGCTTTTGTCGACAGGCCCGCTCGAAGACAAACTCGATTTCCTCGAGAGCGCACAGAAACTAGTCGAAATGGACTGCACCCTCTACGCATCACACGGCACGGCTCAGTTTCTCAAGAAATACGGCATAGAAGTGCAGACACTCCACTGGCCACTCGAGAACGCAGAGCCAAACATACTTACTCTAATGCGCAGCCATGTATTCGACCTCGTGATCAATATCCCAAAAAACAACAGAAAACACGAACTTCAAAACGACTACCTCATCCGCAGAATGGCCATAGACCTCAATATTCCGCTCTTTACGAATATCAAGACTGCGCGCCAGTATATCGAGTCGCTCGCATATTCGAAAAATCATGGTATAGAAATAAAGCCCTGGGAAGAATATCGATAAATAGCTGCAAATCGTTGCCTGAAAAATCATTAACAGATTGCGAAGAAGGTCGGCTTTAGACGAATCGTGAGAAAATAGCGATGAGCGCCGAATAGCTACCTCATATTATTCGAATAAAAATTATGTATGCCGCAGTTCCGGCTCCAATCGATAAAAGCACATTCCTCTTCCATAGATGTAGCAACGCAGTGATTGCCCCTGCGACGAGCGCAGGAATTCCATAAGGCGCGGCGCGAAAATCGATATCTTTATACATAGAAAAGACGAGAATAGCCATCACAACAGCCGGTAGGTATTTCTGAAGAAAATCCAGGAGCTCCGGCGGCTTTCGCACAGAAAAAAATAGAAAAGGCAGCGCACGAGTAAAATAGGTAACAAGCCCCATGACAAGGCATACCAGCACGAAGTAGGTCATGGTCTATCTCCTTTCTCCTCTGAGTCTTGTTTGCTTTTTTCTGAAACGCCTTGGCTGGCTGTGCCGCGAGGCCTTCCTTCTATTCTTTCTCGTAAAAGTGCTAGCGCGCCTGTCGAAATCACCAGCGCAACGAGAAGAAAATTTTTCGGACTTATGAAAAGAGCCAGCACACAGCCGAGCAATGCTGCTAAATAGGGCTCGGGTTTTTTCACCGCCCTTACTTGATCGACGAGCAGCACAATGAATAGCGCTGTAAGAGCAAAATCTAGGCCTGTCGTATTAAAAAGAAACGCCGAGCCCACAAGACTCCCTACCATACAGCCCACAAACCAATAGACCTGGTTGAGCACAGTGATCGCAGCATAGAATTTCGTCTTATCGAGATCAGGGGGAGGCTCGATCGTGGTCAATAGGCCATAGGTCTCGTCTGTGAGGCCAAAGATCAGGTAAGGCTTCCATCTGCCGGCTTTGCTGAATGGCTCAAGGAGCGATAGGCCATAAACCATATGCCGCGCATTCATAATGAGAGTGAGAAGCGCAATTTCAAGAAGCCCTGCCCCACTTTGGATGAGACCTACGGCCATGAACTGAGCCGCGCCCGCATAGATCGCGAGCGCCATAAATGGAGCAAGCCACCATGCCAACCCCGCTGCAACGAGCGTGAGCCCAAAAGCTATGCCCAAAGTAATGTAACCCAAGAGCACAGGTATGCTTGCCTTGAACGCAGCCTTGAACGAAGCGCGAAGGATTGAACTCCGCCCGGATTGGGATGATTTTTTGCCTCTCATGGTTCTTTTTTAGTCTTTCTCTAAGGCTCCTCGGCATTAAAAGGGCGATTGAGCACCCTGCCAGAGCAACAGATAGCCATAAAAGCGATAGTCGGCCATGATAAAGCACCAAATCGCCACAGAAATATTAAGCAATAAATCACGCAGTAAGGCTGACTTGAGATAATTGACAAACCTCTTAACCCATTATGAGATACCCCAACTGCCAAAACACAATCCCCCTCAGTTGCTCATTTTTGAGACTTGCTCTGACGGGGAACCGGAAGATACTCCACACCTCCCTGTTGTCTTACCGGTTGCGGATACAGCATCATAAGCTGGAGTATTTCATTTGGCATGTCGATGCTGATAGGCAGACCAAGCGAACGCGCTTCCTCGGCTGATATGGGATAATCATGTGTCCACATGCCGGTCGCTAGTTTTGTCGCCAACGCAGCTGCGGCATCCTCTTCCATGTGTCTACTCAATAAGCCGGTAGCCGCTGTCTCGAGTTGCTGAATAGCCTTGCGCCCAATATCCGCCATAATCAGGGTCTGATCTTCAACCTCAGAAATTGGCTTCTGCTCGATTACCTTGATAAAAGAAGCAGCAGGATATTGCCCTATCTGCGGATCGATTGGTCCAAGGACGGAATGCTTGCACATAACAATTTCATCCGCGGCCAGTGCAATCAATGTACCGCCTGACATGGCATAATGGGGAACAAAGACAGTGACCTTGCCTTTGTGAGCTTGAATTGCGCGTGCAATCTGGAGGGCAGCCAACACAAGTCCGCCTGGTGTGTGCAGTATGATGTCTAGCGGCACATTATCATCAGTCATCTGAATTGCGCGCAGCACTTCTTCGGAGTCATTGACATCGATGTAACGCATCAGCGGAAATCCCATAAGGCTCATTGTTTCCTGCCTATGTACAAGAAGAATCACGCGTGAGCCGCGCTTTTTTTCAATCTGTGCGATTTTATGCGCGCGCATTGAATTGAGATAACGACGTTGCAATACCGGCTGCAATGTTGAAATCATGAGGAAAATCCAAAAGATATCAATTATGCCCATAGCAGTCCTCCCAGTTTATAGACTATAGAACAACCCTATCAAAGTACAAAAACCCCTATGGAAATCTGCACAATGATTCATTTTGCGGCATGGTTCTCCCTATGTTCAAATACGGAATCCATCATAGAGGCATGGAACCCCGCCTATTACACCGCAAAGCTTCCGATATTGCAAAGCCTGAGATAATTCGAGGTTTGCACAAACAAGGAGGCTCGCTATACCGCCAAGCCCGCCCTGTATCCCTCTTCGACCGCTTCGAGCGCCTTGCGCACTTTTAGCGCATCCCCAATGGTCAAAACCAAAGGAACCTCTCCTTCGAGCTCCTTGGTCAGATTGTTGACGGACTTAGCGCCAATAGCCATCACGATGGTGTCAGCAGGCCCGATCTTGGTTTCCGCGCCATCTATCTCGGAGATTACTCCATCATCCAGAATCTCTTTTACCGGCGCATTGACAAATATTTTAACGCCATTATCGTGCAAGTCCTTCATCAAGAAATAACGGACGGCTGCTTCTTCGTCAATGGCAATATCGGGCAACATTTCGACAATCGTTACTTCCTTACCATGGTTCGCGAGATGATCGGCGGTTTCGGAACCCACCATGCCACCACCTATCACGATAACCCGATGCCCCACGTTGACATTTCCAAGCAGCACATCATTTGCATGTACAACATTAGGTTTGTCCTTGCCTGGAATATCCGG
>DMNL01000068.1 GCA_003452735.1 Spirochaetaceae bacterium | reverse complement strand
GACTGATCCGATTGCCCTGTCTTTACTAAATGCCAGTTGGATTTGAGAAACCAACTTCCTTCAAAACGCTCGTATTGCATATCAAACTCCAAATTAACCCTTAAAAATACCCTTTTCGCTCAATATTCTTTCTGCTTCTTCCACCGCTTCGCGGATCATCGGGTTACAGACTTTTTCGGAGAGCTGTCTGGCTTTTACCGTGTCGCGACCTTCCGTGGTCCAAAGATCCGCCCCTTCCAGCAAGACTCTGCATTCTATACTGCCCTTGAAGGCCTTAAGCCTCTCTATATATTCTGCAACGATCTGATAAAGCTCTAGCTTGCTATCCTGATCGGCCGAATCAGCGGCTCCAAGAGCAAGCGAAAGAGCCATGATTCCTCCTGTAACAGCACCACAGGTCAAGCCCATACGCCCTATTCCCCCTCCAAATCCCCCAGAAATACGATGAGCCACGGAAGGCTCTAAGCCCAGTTCCTCTGCAAATACAGTAAACACTGCTTGAGAGCAGGCCGATCCAGCTACATGTAGCGCTACTGCTTCATCCGTTCTTTCCATACTCATCCTCCGATTATAATTCACTTTTGCCTTGTATCGGCATCTGACATGATATCTGTCATAAAATTTACAGTGGCATTTGCTATTAAATTTGTCATCGCATTTACTATAAAATTTGCAACGGCATTCATTACCTGAAATTCCTTGCTGTAGCTACCGCCTTATGCCATCCTTCCACAAGACCAGCTCTTGATTCTTCCGCCATTCGCGGCGAAAATTCTCTGCGCATTCGCCAATTCTTGCGCACATCATCGAGGCTATTCCAATAGCCTATAGCAAGACCGGCAAGATAGGCTGCTCCAAGCGCAGTCGTCTCGCTCACCTCAGGAAGGACAACTCTGGTCCCTGTTATATCGGCTTGGAATTGCATAAGAAATGAGTTTTGCGAAGCTCCTCCGTCGGCCTTTATACAGGAAAGCCGTCTTCCCGAATCCTTTTCCATGGCTTCAAACAGGTCCATGGATTGATAGGCGATGGATTCCAGCGCGGCTCGAATGAAATGCGCTTTCGATGTTCCTCTAGTAATGCCAACCACTGTGCCTCGAACTTCCGAATCCCAATATGGCGCACCCAAGCCCACGAAGGCCGGAACAATATAGACTCCTTGACTATCTTCGACCATACGAGCAAATCTTTCGCTCTCCGCAGAGTCAGTCAATAGACCCATCTGATCTCTTAGCCACTGGATAACCGCGCCGGCTATAAAAACAGAGCCTTCGAGAGCATATGTGTAACCCTTCCCAAGATCCCATGCAACCGTTGCGAGCAGATTATGCTTTGATTCAACGGGGAAAGGTCCTGTATTCATCAAGGTGAAGCAGCCCGTACCATAAGTGTTCTTCACATCTCCTGGCTCGAAGCACGCATGACCAAAAAGTGCGGCTTGCTGATCGCCTGCTACTCCAGCCACTGGAATTTCTGCACCAAATATATCCTTTTTCGCTACACCAAAGAGGCCCGAAGAAGGTCTGACTTCCGGTAGAATATCCGCAGGTACTTCAAGAAGACTTAAAAGCTCCTTATCCCAACGGCGTTCGTTTATGTCGAAGAGCATTGTGCGGCTCGCGTTGGAAGGATCGGTCGCATGAACCCCCGTGAGATTATAGATGAGCCAGGAATCGACAGTTCCGAACATCAATTCACCCCGCTCGGCGCGCGCCTTTATTTCGGGATGCTCTCGGAAGAGCCATGTGAGCTTTGTGCCGGAGAAATATGGATCGAGCACAAGTCCTGTTTTTTGCCGAATCAAATCGGTAGCACCCTGCGCTTTCAATTCGTCGCATATCGAGCTCGAGCGACGGCATTGCCAAACAATCGCATTATGGACAGGCTTGCCTGTTGCGCGCTCCCATACAATTGTTGTTTCGCGCTGATTCGTAATGCCTATTGCGGCAATCTGTGTCGGTTCTATCTGCGCCGCCTCGATCGCGCCTCTTGCTGCCTTTAGCTGTGTGCGCCATATCTCCTCGGGGTCATGTTCTACCCATCCTGGCTTTGGAAAAATCTGCCTGAATGGAATCTGCTTTACCGAGATGATGATACCATCATGATTGAACAAAATAGCCCTTGAAGTCGTTGTGCCCTGATCTAGGGCAAGAATATAAGTTGAATTGCGGTCCATGGGGCTATTATAGCCTAAATTTGAGGCTATGTGAGGAGAATATAACTCAACCCCCACTCAAACCAACACTCAACCCCCACCACAAAGCTTTCGTAGGCACATCATAATCGTTATCTTACAACATATCGATTGTGTAACTGATATTTAAATGATATATTAGCTGCATGAACAAAAGCGATGGCTTTGAAATCAAACACAGCATTAAAAACAAAGCATGCGCAATTAACTCCGAATCCCTTGCTTCTTCTGTATATGAAGAGCTTAAGCGCCGCCTCAATGCAGGTATGCTGAAGCCTGGCCAATTCATCGATCTCACTGCTCTCGGGAATGAGCTTGGAATTAGCCGAACGCCGCTTAGGGATGCATTGATTCGGCTCGAGCTAGAGGGCTTTATTGTTATTTATCAGCGCCGCGGTGTAATGGTAAAGGTTCTTCAGCTTTCGGATATTCGCGATATTTATCAGATAATTGGAGCCCTCGAGGCTTCTGCAATAGAAGAGATATCCAAACGCTTCAGAGCCTCAGATGCAGATAAGATGGATAGTCTATGTGTCGAGATGGCAGATGCTCTTAGTGTAGATGATTTCGATAGATATTATAGAGCGAATCTAGAATTCCATGATATCTATCTTGAACTCTCTGAGAATAAGAAACTAATCGATAATGTGCATATTCTCAAAGAAAGGCTTTACGACTTTCCGCGCCGCTCATCTTATATAAAAGAATGGGAACTCGATTCGATAGCCGAACATGCTGAGATCGTCAAACGACTGCGAAGCGCCGACTTCAAGGGAGCAGCGAGCTATGTGAAGGATGTGCACTGGAGTTTCGAGGTGCAGGAACGCTATATCAGGAAGTATTATGTCTAAAGTCGAGGAAGATAATATGACCTCTGGGATTGTATTCGATATACGCAGGTTTTCCGTCCACGATGGCCCAGGGATACGGACGGCGGTGTTTCTAAAGGGATGCCCGCTTCACTGCCTCTGGTGCCACAATCCTGAAGGAATTTCTTTTTCTCCGGAAATCTTGCGCCGAACGGAGCGCTGTGTAGATTGCCGAACATGCGTAAGGCTTTGTCCTTTAAAGATCGATCCAAGGGCCGAGGCTGGAGGCCATTTATGCAAAGATTGTCCTTCTTTCGGATGCTGTGCAGAAGCCTGCCCTGCCGAAGCGCTCCAAATAATAGGAAGGCGCATTACGGTTAGTGTTTTGATGGAGGCTATACGAGCAGATCTGCCTTTCTATGAAGAGTCGGGAGGAGTTACCTTCTCGGGAGGAGAGCCCTTGGCGCAAAAAGAATTCATCCTTGCGCTTCTAAGGGCTTGCAAATCCGAAGGGATACATAGCGCTCTCGATACTTCAGGCTTTACCGATAGGGATTTTATGCTGGAAGCCGGAATGCTCACTGATATGGTCCTCTTCGATTTGAAGCTTCTAGACGAGGAAAAGCATAGAAAATTTACAGGTGTCTCGAATACGAGCATTTTGGCAAACCTATCCGCACTCTACGAGGCAGGGGCTAATGTAGTACTGCGCCTTCCGCTTATTCCAGGAATAAACGATGCACCGGAAGAGCTAGAAAAGATGGCTCTCTACATTGGTTCTCTCGAGGCAAAGCCCACAGAGCTGAGGCCAATAGAAATAAGGCATACGGATAAAGAGTCCATAGAGACGGGACCTATCTCGGATAATTCTTGGCCTTCGGCACAGACAAAGTTCTTGCCAAAAAAGGCGCATATACTGCCCTACCACGATTCTGCAAAAGATAAATATAGGTTGCGACGGCAAGAATACGCGATGAGCGGGACAGCTATTCCTTCTACTGAATCTATCGACAGGGCTGTCTCGATATTCGAAGCCGCAGGAATTTCAGTGACGATAGGTGGTTAGCAATCCTATTGGAGGTAGCTATGAACGAAAAAATAAGACATCTTAGAGAAGAGAGTTTCAATGCCAAACCAAGTTTTTCGGCTGAGCGAGCATTATTGACTACCGAGTTCTATAAGGAATGGTATGGCCGTGTTTCGATGCCTGTGCTCAGGGCAATGAACTTCTATAATCTATGCGAAAAGAAGACTATCTATATTGGTCCGGATGAGCTCATAGTAGGAGAGCGAGGGCCCAAGCCCAAAGCCGTATCTACCTTTCCAGAATTGACCTGCCATTCCGAAGAGGACCTGCGAATTCTCGATTCCAGACAGATGACAAGCTACTCGGTTTCCGCAGAGGATATGGAAATCTACAAAACAAAGGTGATTCCTTACTGGAGAGGCAGAAGCCTTCGCGATAGAGCATTTGCGGAGATACCAAATGAATGGAAGGATCTCTATGAGGCAGGGCTATTCACCGAATTCATGGAGCAGAGAGCTCCGGGCCATACTGCCCTAGATGGCTCTATATACAGCAAAGG
>DMNL01000071.1 GCA_003452735.1 Spirochaetaceae bacterium | reverse complement strand
TCCGTGCGGCCAGGGGAAGAAAAATAATGTAATTCTTGGCGACAGCTGCTTTCTAGAGGAGGTAACCTAGATACAAGAGATTCATATCTAGTCTTGTGATTTTCTGTTTCGCGATTCTGAAATGAGGCAAGAGGAATGCAAGGGATCTTCTGCTGTACCATAGTATGCTCTTGCCCATTGTCCTAGAAAATCGAGGCAAAGTGAAGAGCCACATTCAATATATCAAGAGATAACGCAGAGAAAGTGTCGATAAGACATAGGTTCTTTTCCGTGGTCTCTTCCTCCTTTAAAAATGTTATCATTAAAACATATAGAGCACCTTCGGCTACACAGGCAATATATTTCCTAATTGATATATAAAATATATTTATATCTATGTTAATAGTGTCTTATTTAATTCACATTGCAGTATGTATAGAACGGTGTTAAAATCAAAAATAGATTTTCACAAATCGATAATTCAAGCTCGAGAGGTTAATATGAATCAGCTGGCAGAAGAATTGAATGCTGTCCTTGCGGGAACTGTAGCCGAGAGGCTATTTTCTGAAATGGGAAGGCGAATGTATTTTCCTAAAGGGATCATCACCCAGAGTGCCGAAGCAGGAGAAAAAGCTTATAGATTCAATGCTACTATTGGCATGGCTTATGAGCATGGCCAGCCAATGATGCTAGATGCTTTGCGTGCCGAATTGCCAGGTTTGACTCCAACAGAAGCAGTTGCTTATGCGTCTACAGGCGGGATCCCGGAGCTTCGTAAGACCTGGAAAGAATCGCTCTATAGAAAGAATCCCTCGCTCAATGGTAAAAAGATATCTCTTCCTACAGTCGTTCCTGGGCTTACAGCAGCGATATCCTATATCTGCGATATGTTTGTAGAGCCTGGAGATACAGTAATTCTACCTGACCTGCACTGGCCAAACTATAGGCTCATTGTAGAAGAAAGAAAAAGTGCAGCAGGCATCACCTATCCACTATTTGCTGGAAAAGGCTACAATATCGAGGGCTTGCTCGAAGGTGTAAGACAGGCGAGTCAGCGTCGGGGCAAGGCGATAATTATCCTTAATTTTCCGAATAATCCTACTGGCTATTCTTTGACACTCGATGAGGCTGATCGCGTTACAGCTGGACTTTTGGAGATCGCGCAGCAGGGGACAGATATCCTTGTGATAGCCGACGATGCATATTTCGGGCTGCAATATGAAGACGACCTACTCTGTGAATCTATCTTTGCGAGATTGGCTGACCTTCACCCGAATATACTCGCTATAAAGGCCGATGGACCAACGAAAGAAGATTATGTATGGGGATTCCGTATAGGCTTTGTGACCTTTGGTGCCGCAGGTTTTGGTGATGAGCATTACGAAGCTCTTGCGAAAAAGCTTTTAGGAATAATACGTTCAAGCGTCTCTAGTTCAAGTAGTCTTTCGCAGAATCTTCTTCTAAAGGCTCTTAAATATCAGGGCTATGAAGCGCAAAAAGCAAGGTATAGGGAAATTTTAAAAGGCCGTTATAAGGCTATGAAGAAGAAATTAGCTGAGATGACCCTGCCAGATGGCTTTACTCCAATGCCATTCAACTCAGGCTATTTTATGAGTTTCCGCTGCGATGGTTTCTCTGCCGAAGCTCTTAGGAAGAAGCTTTTGAATGAGAAGGGAATCGGAACTGTGTCTCTTATGGATCGCTATCTTCGCGTCGCTTTCTCGAGCGTGGAAGAAAGCGATATTTCAGACCTCTGCGATGTAATAGCACAAGCAGTTGTCGAGCTTCGCTAGCAAGACTGAGAAAAATTGTACCGAAAAGTGCGCAGAACTATGTCTATCTAGCAGTAATGCTCTATTAGCCTTCAGCTGACTGCAGGATATAGGATTTCAGTGGCGGGAAGCCATTGAAATAAATAGATGAATAACTCTGAGTGTATGCGCCTGTGGTTAGAATATATGCCTTATCTCCCACCTTGGCTGAAGATGGCATGAAATAAGGGGTTCGCTCATAGAGTATATCCATAGAGTCACAGGTAGGTCCCGCAAGAATTATTTCTTCGGCCGAGCCCTGGCCTTCAAAATAGATCGGATACTTGATCGATTCACCTAGTGTCTCGATAAGCCCTCCGAATTTGCCTATATCGAGAAAAACCCATGGATATCTATCGTGGACGGATTTCTTAGCGATATTAACGATCTCCGTGACAATGACGCCTGCATCTCCAGCCATGGAACGCCCTGGTTCGATTATGATTTTTTCTGGCCATACCAAACCGAAGCTGTTGTCGAGAAAACGCTTTATGTCCTCGGCATATTGCTGCAGCGGATCTGTTGGATCTAGATAATTGGCTGGGAAACCTCCTCCCATATTGATCAACTTGAGATCAATCTTGAGGTCATGGCGAGCCCAGTTGAAGAGCTGGGCGGCGATAGTGAGTGCGCTCGACCACTGACCTACATCGCGCTGCTGACTGCCAGGGTGAAAAGAGATCCCATAGGGTTCAAGGCCAAAACGAATCGCGGTCTTTATAAGCTGACGAGCAAGGTCGGGGTGAGAACCGAATTTTTTTGATAGAGGCCAGTCGGCGCCTAGGCCTTCCGTGAGAAGTCTAAAGAACACCTTGCTGCCGGGTGCTGCGCGGGAAAGCTTATCGACATCGTTTATCGAATCTGTTACAAAGAGCCTAACGCCTTTTTCATAGAAGTATGCGATATCTTTTTCTTTTTTAATGGTGTTTCCAAAGCTCATTCGGTCTGGAGATATGCCTAACCTCAGCAGTTGATCAAGTTCATAGCGAGAGGCTACATCGAAGTTAGAGCCAAGGTCTCTCAAGAGGGAAATGACTGCATCATCAGGATTAGCCTTGACAGCATAATAAATAGTTGCCCATGGAAGGTAGGTTTTGAGATCTTCGTAATTCTTTTTTATAATGTCCAAGTCTATGATCAAGAACGGGGTTTCTTTATCCCTAGAGAATTCCTTGATTCTCTCGAATTTCTCACGACTTATAAAGTTTTCGAGGGGAAAGGAATAGGCGTTTTTCACTGGCCTGACCTCTTCGATTTGAGATAGCTCTTTAGAGCTCCAAGCGCATACATTATGCATCTACTTGTCCAAAGGTCAAGCATGGAGTATAGAAATAGTATGATTACATTTTTTATAAAGAAAGCCTTTTTCGATGGCTGGGATAATCTATATCTATTGGCAGCCTTGAATGGGATTTTTCTTGGCCTTCTTCTTTTATTCCTTGTAGTCCCAATTGCGCTGGCTTTTCCTATTTGGCTTTCTATAATTATTGCTGGGATTGGAATTTTTCTACTTTCTATATGGGATGTAGTGGTGACCGATACAATGTATGGCATAGCCGATGGAAAAAGCGTCCATTTTGCGGACATAAAGGTTGCCATTAAAGGATCGATTAAGCTTGGCTTGTTGCTTGGCGTAGTCAATATTTTAATAGCAGTAGCCATAATGGTAGCTATCCCCTTCTATCTTGGCCAGAAAGCAGTTTTAGGTATCTTTATAGGAGGCCTTCTATTCTGGATGATGGTTTTGGCCATGTTGATTTTGCAGTATGTGCCAGCAGTCTTTGCACGCGAAAGAGGTACTCCCCGCCAAGCTTTCAAGACAGCAATTTATCTTTTTATCGATAATCCAGGCTTTTCAATATTCTTGTTTTTCTGGAGAATTTTAACATTCGCTATATCGATATTTGTGGTATTGCTGGCCCCTGGACCTGCTGGAAGCTCACTTGCATCCGCAGTAGCGGTGAGGCTTAGGATGAAAAAATATAGCTATCTAAATGAAAATCCCGGAGCAAACAGACGCCATATACCATGGGATGATCTTCTACAGGAAGAGAAAGAGAGAGTCGGCAAGAGAACGTTGAAAGGGATGATTTTCCCCTGGAAGGATTGATCATGATCGATAAATCGAGGAGAGAACCAGGCATGAAACCGCCATCGCGAGACAAGAGCCGAGGAAATCAAAAAAAAGGCCACATAAGTCAAGATAGTGGACAACCCTTGCCCGAAGCTTTCGAAGAACGCAAGAAGCAAGCGCTTTCGAGTATCTTATATATCCGCTTCGAGGGTGCTGAGGCACAATCGCGCTTGCCATCAGGGATCGATGCTAGTATTCCATATCCTGTCCAGTTACAGACTCCTACAGTCAAGCTTGATCCTTCATCTATCACTATTGAAAGCCTTTTGGCTGGGATGCTGAGAGTTCTTGCTTGGGATTCAGAAAACGAAAATGCTAATAAATATCGGAAATATATAAAGATGTCTCGTCCCGAGCTTTTTGAAGAGCTAATAATGGCTGGAATTCAGAAAGCCGAAGCAAAAGATTGGATTGTCGCTGAGGAAATCTTTTTCGCAGCAAGCGGCCTTGAGCCAGAGCAGCCAGAACCATACATCAATCTTGCGCTGATGCATGAAGAACACGCGAAGTTGCTTTTTGAATCTGACAATGAAGATGAATCTGAGAAAGAAGATGATCTGGCGTATAAATACTATCAGTACCTTCTAGGGCTTAAGGATGTTTTTGCTCCCGCGTATTATCACGCTGCCTTCTTTTTCTTGAGAAAGCACAATTATGACAAGGCTGTTTCTCTATTGACAAGCTATATCGGGATGAATGATGACGAGCAACGTACTCGCAGAGCCAAGTCAATTCTTGAAAAACTTGGCAGTATGGGTTATCTCGATACGCTTTTCAAAGAAGCATATGATTTCATTCAAATGGGGCAAGAGCAAAAGGGGCTTGAGAAAGCAGAACAGTTTGTCGAAAAGTACCCCGATGTATGGAATGGCTGGTTTCTGGTGGGATGGGCAAATCGTAGGTTGGGGCGATGGTCAGAAGGTGCTCAGGCATTTCGTACTGCTCTCGAAAAGGGAGCTGATGGGGCAGATGTCTACAATGAGCTATCGATCTGTGAGGTAGAGTCAGGTGAGCTTGAGACTGCTAGGTCTCATCTCGAAAGAGCCCTGAGAATAGAACCAGAAAATGAAAAAATAATTGTAAATCTAGGGGCTCTCGCTTTCCGTCAGGGGCATATAGAGGAAGCGGAAAGATTCTTCCGTACTGCAATCGAACTCGATCCTGATGATAGAATTGCCAAGGAATGGCTCAAAAAGATCGAATCTCTTAGGAATAGTAAAGGGGTTGGAGTCTAAGAGCAGTGTTGTCGAGATGATTATGGGTAATGAGTTTCGGAATCCCAAGCTCCCTACTGCCGAAGAGCTTGAGTCAGCAATAGAGGCGGGGATTGCGACAAATATCCATATTCCTACTGAATTGAGGCCCTCCGACCCACTCCACTCTCTGCCAGGAGGCTTGATTGTTCTGCCACCTAATAAGCCTTGCATCCTTGTACCTGATCTGCATGCACGGCCAAACTTTCTTTATGCCCTACTCCTAACTGAGTTTCCAGACCTAGGTGAACCATTGCTTTCAGCGCTCTCGAATAATCGTATAACGCTTCTGTTTCTGGGAGATATTCCGCATGCAGAGGGAGAAGAAGCTGCTAGACGCTGGATTAACTCTTACGATAGAGCTTTGATTACTCGAGATGCAAGAGCACTTCTTTCGCCTGAGATGGATGAAGAGATGGGTCTCTCTCTGGCTTCATTGCTAAAAGTTATGGAACTACAGTGTCGTTTTCCAAATTCGGTATTTTGCTTAAAGGGAAATCACGATAATATGACGAATGCTGCAGATCATGGCGATTTTCCATTTTATAAATACGCAGATGAGGGCAGGATGGGAGCCATCTGGCTCTCGCTTCGATATAACCCATATATAATGCAAAAGCTGCGGAAATATGAGCTTTCTCTGGCAATAGCAGCTGCGGATTGTAATTTTTGTGCAAGCCACGCCGAGCCAGCCCAGGCAATCTCCAGGGATTCCATAATTGCATACCGAGAACATCCAAGAGTCGTTCAAGCGCTTATATGGACTGCAAATGATGAAGCTGAGGAAGGCTCGGTAAGCAAATCTCTAAAAGCAATTCTAGGATCGGACGAGAAAGCTAGACACTCGGTTTGGTTTTCAGGACATAGGCCTATATCGGGGCACTTTGCGCTTAGAGCAAAAGGGCAGCTTGTGCAGATACACAATCCATCGCTGTGGCAGATTGTCTTCGTAGATGCGGAGTCCAGTAAAGCCGATTTTTTCCTAATTCTGCCCGATCAACCCAAACCTCAAAAGGCAGCCAGTCTTATCCTTGACCCTTTGGCTCGCTAAAAGTAGGATCAATACAATATGGCGAAGCGAAAGAAAAAGCGTAACCAAGCAAAGACAGGTTGTCTAATCTGGATTGGAGCGTTTCTTATCCTATTAATTCTATTCCTTGTTAAATTTGAGGATATTCGCACAATTGTTGAGAAAACAGGCTTCATAGATGCGCTCAATCATGCTGTATCCAAGCAAGATTCTGTACCTCAGCAGAAACCGCAAGGAACAAAGCCAGAAGCACCTGCGCCTATATCGGAACTGCCGCTTGCAGCACCGCCTGCGGAAAAACCGCAGATTAAGAGCCCAATAGAACCGCAAGAAACAACTACTGCAGCTCCAGAGAATTCCAAGTCACCTTCTGTTTCACCACCAGAACCAGAACCGATAGAGTCTTCTCCAGGAGCGTCTGTCTCTAAGCTGCCCAAAGAAGAACAAAAGATGCGGACTGCTGTGCTGTATTTTGTGCGGATAGGAGATGACGGCTCGATTTCTAGCCAAAAAGTAAAACGGACAATACCTGTCTCGGATAGTCCCTTGCAAGATACTCTTGAATTGCTTTTGAAGGGGCCAACGGAATCAGAATTGCGGGCAAATCTTCTATCGCTAATTCCTGCAGATGCAAGACTTCGAAGCATCAATACGAGGGGCAGTACCGTTATTCTGGATTTCAACGATGCATTTGCATACAATCGTTATGGAAAAGAAGGATACATAGCCCAACTTAGGCAGATTGTATATACGCTTACAGAATTTCAGAACATAATCGATGTCCAGTTCCTAATAGAAGGGAAATCTCGTGCTTTTCTTTCCGAAGGCATTGCTCTCGATAAACCTTGGTCTAGAGCTAGTTTCTAAAAGCTCGTTGTCAGTATTCATGAGTGATGTTAGAATAAATGAAGTATTTCATAATATGAGGAGGAGCCTACGAATACCACAGCATTGCACGATTGGCATGTCTCCCATGGCGCTAAGATGGCGCCTTTTGCAGGATATGATATGCCGATCAATTATCCAACTGGTGCCATCGAGGAGCATCTTATTACACGACGAGGAGTTGGTCTCTTTGATATAGATCACATGGGGCAGATCGAAATAGCAGGTGAGGCTGCAGAGACTTTTGTCTCTCATATGATAAGCGCAAAAGTCTCCGATCTTGTTGCTCCAATGGCTCGATATTCGCTCCTTCTCAATGAAAAGGGCGGAATCATCGATGATCTCTTCGTATATAGATTGCCGAATTCGTGGTGGATCGTAGTGAATGCATCAAATCGGGCAGTAGATCTTGAATGGTTTAGATCAAAAGCTCCTACGAATGTTTCTATTATAGATCGTTCGGATGACACATATATGATAGCTGTTCAAGGCCCGCGAGCCATAGAACTGCTGGATAAGATTTCCAATACTCCTGTTTCGCCAATCCCCCGCTTTTGTTGGGCGAATATTTCCATTGAGGGCATTCCTATCCTTTTTGGCCGTACAGGCTATACTGGTGAAGATGGTGGAGAGCTTTTCTTCCCCGCAAAAAAAGCCATTGAGCTTTGGGAATACCTTCTTGAGTGTGGAGAAAGCTTTGGCATCGAAACCAAACCAATTGGACTTGCGGCAAGAGATAGTCTGCGATTTGAAGCAGGATTGCCGCTTCATGGGCATGAGATTGGTATCGATATCAATCCTATCGAGGCTGGTTTCAAATGGGCTTGTGATTTTGAAAAAGAATTCATAGGAAAAGAGGCTCTGCTTTCTATCATTGAACAAGGTATTAGCCGAAAGCTTGTTGGCATTGAGGTATTTGGAGGCGTTGCGCGTGAAGGCTATGAGGTCGCTACGGCCGATGGTGTTATTATCGGTCGTTGTGTTGCGGGAATGTATTGCCCAACGGTCAAGAAATATGCGGCCAATGCCTTTGTTAATCCAAATTATGCCAAGATAGGGACAAATCTATCGGTTATAATACGTGGCCAGCCTCGGTCAGCCGAAGTAATCAAACGCCCCTTCTATGTGCCTGTCTATCGGCGCTAGAACCGTTGTACGCACTGAGCGTCTTGCAATATATAATTTCTCTAAAGGGAGGAAAATATGGCGATCGATAAGAATGCTAGGTATCTTGAGTCCCACGAGTACGCAAAACCAGAAGGAGAGCTCATGGTCATAGGGATTTCTGACCATGCTCAAGCTGAGTTGGGCGATGTCGTGTTTGTTGAGCTTCCTAACGTGGGAAAGGAGCTCGATAAGGGGGTAGTATTTGGAACAATCGAGTCAGTAAAAGCAGCGAGCGACCTTTATATGCCTATTTCTGGCAAAGTAGTGGAAGTCAATGAAGAAGTGAAAAATGACCCTTCGCTCGTAAATAAGGACTGTTATGGTTCTGGATGGCTTATAAAAGTGGCTCCAACCAAACTTTCAGAATTCGAAAGCCTTCTCGATGCAGAATCCTATGGCACATCCATAGGGGAGGTGTGACATCGTGTCCTTTGTTCCTCACACTGATCCAGAAAGGGCTGCGATGCTGAAAGGCATCGGAGTCTCGTCTATAGAAGATCTGTTCTCTGATATTCCTGAGCATCTGCGAATAGAAGGTTTAGCGCTTCCTGGGGCTGTATCTGAGATTGAAGCGATAGATGAAGTTGAGACTCTCGCGGACCGCAATGTCCAGACAAAAGATATGGATTGGTTTCTAGGAGCTGGCGCATATTACGGCTATATTCCAGCAGTTGTGCCAGCCTTAGCAGGCAGAGGTGAATTTTTAACAGCCTATACTCCCTATCAACCAGAAGTATCTCAGGGTACATTGCAGGCGATTTTCGAATACCAGAGCATGACTGCTAAGCTCTTGGGAATGTCTGTAGTCAATGCCTCTCATTACGATGGAGCTACAGCGTTGGCTGAAGCAGTACTCATGGCATGGAAGGCCAAAGAAGGTCGAAATCGTATTTTTCTACCAAAGGATCTTCATCCGGAATATTCTCAAGTCATTGCAACCTACTGCACTTCCTTCGATATCGAATTCATTAGATACGAAGGAGATCCAGCGCAGGCACCAATAGATGAGAGAACAGCTGCAATCATCATAGCCTATCCGGGTTTTTCGGGAGAGATGTATCCCATAAGCAAAGCATCTGAAAAGGCTCACGAAAAAGGGGCACTCTGTATTGTTCAAGCTGATCCCCTTATGTGCGCAATTTTCAAGAGCCCTGGAGAGCAGGGTGCCGATATCGTAACGGCCGAAGGGCAGTGCCTTGGTAACCCATTGAACTTTGGGGGACCTTATTTAGGAATGATGGGAACGACAGATGCGCTGATAAGGCGTATGCCAGGCAGGATCGTCGGTCAGACAAAAGATAAGTTTGGCAAACGTGGTTTTGTCCTTACACTGTCCACGCGAGAACAGCATATCAGAAGGGAAAAAGCAGTCTCCAATATATGTTCGAATCAAGGCTTGAGCATGCTGCAGACCTGTATCTATCTAGCGACTCTCGGCAAGAATGGGCTGCAGGAAGTAGCAAAGCAATCCTACGATAAGGCTCACTATGCTGCTCAGCTTATCGACATTATTCCCGGATATCATGTAGTTCCCAAGCTCTTCTTTAGGGAATTCTTAGTCGAAACACCAGATTCGGCTACCAAGATCGTAGAAGCATTGAACAAAAAAAGCATCATGCCAGGTTTAGCCCTTTCTCACTACTATCCAGAGAGGGCAAATGAGCTCTTGATCTGTGTTACTGAAATGAATACAAAAGCTCAAATAGAAAAGCTCGCTTCTGCGCTGAAGGAGGCCGTTAAATGAATGCTATGAATATGCGCGACGAGCCTTTAGTCTATGAATTGTCTAGGGAAGGAAGAATTGGTTGTTCTCTTCCAAGATCAGATGTTCCCAGCAAGGAAATACCTCTAGAGATTGCCCGCTCCGAATTGGATCTGCCAGAGCTCGATGAGCTTACGGTAGTGAGACATTTCACAAGACTTTCCCAAAAGAATTTCTCAATCGATACAGAATTCTATCCGCTCGGGTCTTGTACTATGAAATACAATCCGAAAGCCAATGAGGTTGTTGCTTCGAATCCCGGATGGAAAAATCTGCACCCTCTTGTTGGAGAGGAATATGCTCAAGGAGCTATAGAGCTATTATGGAGACTCCAGGAGGGACTTCGGGAAGTAGGTGGTTTTGCTGCAGCCTCTCTTCAGCCTGCTGCTGGAGCTCATGGGGAGCTTTCAGGCGTGCTCATGATTCATGCTGCCTTGAAAGAGCGAGGAGAGACAAAGCGAAAAAAGATGCTCATTCCAGATTCAGCTCACGGGACAAACCCAGCAAGCTGCACGATGGCTGGATTTACAACTCAGACTATACCTTCAGGGCTTGATGGCGGTGTAGACATGGAGGCGCTTCGCGCCGCTCTCGACGATACAATAGCCGGAATAATGATCACTAATCCGAATACCCTTGGGCTTTTTGAGAAGAATATAGAGGATATTTGTAGGCTTGTGCATGAGGCAGGTGGCTTTGTATATGGCGATGGAGCTAACATGAACGCTCTTACTGGAGTTTTTAAGCCAGGCAGATCGGGCATCGATGTGATGCACTTCAATCTACACAAGACTTTTTCTACACCACATGGTGGCGGCGGGCCAGGTGCAGGAATGGTAGCAGCCAATGAGACTCTAGCGCCATATCTTCCAGGGCCTATAGCCGTCAAGGCAGATTCTGTCTACCGTCTTGAAATGCCAGCGAAAAGCATAGGCAGAGTTAAGGCTTTCCACGGGAACTTTGGTGTCTTGGTGCGCGCATACTGCTACCTATTGATGACCGGTTCAGATGGACTTCGCCAGGTTGCCGAGAACGCGGTGTTAAATGCGAATTACCTCAAGTCACTCCTGGAGAAAGTCTATCCTGTTCCTTACAAAAGGCATTGCATGCATGAATTCGTTGCCAAAGGAGCGATTGCCGATACTGTGCATACATTGGATATTGCAAAGCGCCTTATAGACTATGGCTTCCATCCTCCAACTATTTATTTCCCGCTCATCGTACAGGAAGCTCTGATGATCGAGCCCACAGAGACAGAGTCCAAGGAAACTCTCGATCTTTTTGCTGAAGCGATGAAGAGAATCGCAGAAGAGGCGAGTAAGAATCCGGAGCTGCTACATGATGCGCCACATATTGCGCCTGTAGCTCGTCTAGATGAGGTGATGGCAGCGCGATATCCCATACTTTGCTATCGCGGCTAGGATTTCTATTTCAAGAGACGAATACCAAAAGAGAAAGACTTGGTCAGAGTCTTTCTCTTTTTTTAATTCCGCTTGGGCGGTTTCTATTTCCATTTTTTACGCAAATCGTGGTTTTTTGGAATTGTTTTGCGTCATGAGCCTAGAATATCGAACATGGCTACAATGCCACTATCGCCTCCTGCTGAGATTATGGATTCTCCAAGAACTGCGACATTGTTTATTGATTTTATTCCATAGGGATTTTCTTCTTGCGAATTCAGCGAGGACTGGCTTATTGGGTGCCCATTAGCATCCAGCGAGATGATTCCGAGACCATTACCCCCTCCAGTGACTAGATAGGTTCCTCCAGAACTCTTTTTGACAAGCGTAAGCGAATTGGCTTTATCTAGATCGGGAGATAGTCTGAAAGTCATGGATAGAGCATAGGAAGACTGAGGATCTAGTTTTTCGAACAAATGCAATTTCCTGGCATGACCGATTACATAGCATCGACCATTGCTCTCATCAAAGGCGATCGATCGTGGTTCTCCAAGGGATTCTGAGTTTGGGCCAGATTCGATTTTTGTCTCACACGAAAAAGAACAGTCGGCCAATGAATACCGGATAAAAAATACATTCTTTATTTCAGAGGAACACAAAGCGATCCATCCATCATCCAATAACATCATATCTCGCATCATAAAATTAGAAGAGTCTTTTTTAGAAGAGCTTTGCAGAGAAGGCCCAGGTTCAGTTTGTGAGCTAACTACAAAAGAGAATTCCTTTTCGCAACTATTTTCTCCACTAAAGAGTTTTTCTATATTGAAGACAAGTATCTTTTCAGGATCATCGGATAAAATGAATAGCCTTGTGGAATCGGCTGTAAACCTCATAGCTTTAATTTTTTCAAATTTTGAAGCTTCGTCACAGCTACTGACAATATCGATTTTGCTAGCAATAGAGCCAGAGTTATCCAGTCTATAGAGCCTTATCCAATTGCCTGTCGATGCTGAAGCCGCTATCAGCGACCCATCCAGAGATACGGCCGCTATATCCGGGTTCTTTTCGCTTTTATCGATAAATATCTTATCTCGCCACAGGCGTATCCAACCAACAGAAGAAGGGATTTCGTAGTTGCTGCCTCCTAATGCAGCTTGTTTCCCAGATGGAGAATAGAAAAGATGAAGAGCATTGGATTCGTCGAGGCCAGCCACCGCTATCAATCCAGAAGAACTAGTTGCTACGCATTTCACCTCATGCAAACTACCTGTACCGGCATTTTCAGGATTATTTCTATTGTGGAGCGAAGGGCTAAGTGCTGCCTTATAGTCGATACTCTGCACCCATTCGATTTGATCCGATAAGGGTCCTGTAAGAAGGGATGAGCTATTAGAGAATGCTTGCGAAATGCCCGAATTCCTGTCGCTAAGAAGCGCATCCATAGAGACGCGCATCTGAGAATCCAGTTCTTCGCTTGGTGCAAGGAAGATTTTATGACCTGGGAGACATTGAGTCGGTTCTTCCTGAGCCTTTTCGATCTTTGCTCCGTTTTGGTACCATTCGACATCGATATTGGTCTCTCCTTCCGCAACAGTTATAGGCACAAGAACAGACTTATTTCGATTCAAGTATCGCTCGACAGAAATCGCAGCATTAGCTGATAATTCCAGTTTTGGAGTGCTTAGCGAAATGGTCGCGGACGGATCTGGAAGATATATACTACAAGAGCCTATGGAAGTTTGTTCTGGCAAGACGAGCACTGTCACAATGCAGCCTGCTATCGAAGCAGAAGAAGTATCTCTAACTTGTACCGCAAGGCTGTAATTCCCCGATTGCAATTCATCCACCTGATAATGCATCTGGGTAGCAGGAACATCTGTCGACAAAAGAGATGGCCCTTGAAAAGTAGGATCTCCTGGTAAGCCTCTGTATTCAAGCGAAACAGAATACTTCCAGTCGAGGGGAAGAGGCTGATTTGGGGAAAATTCCAGCTGCAGAGAGCCTTTCCCTTGGGCTAAGTGCAGCATTATTTGTATGTTGACCCTCTTTCCTGCTTGAGCTAGAACTTGTGTTTCTTTTTGGACTATTACAGTCCCATTGGCAGTAAGGCCTTCTGCCAGAAGTATCCAATTGCCGGCCTTGATGCTCAGTTCTCCGCTGGCTTTATCGATAACTTTAGTTATAACTTCTCCGTTATCGCCTGTGAATGTCAAACGATAGGAAACTATATTCCATCCGGATTCGGGGCCTATTATGGTTGATCCAGATTTCTTAGCACTCGCGTTCGTCAAATCACCTGGCAACACGAATCGTACATATATATGTGCTGTACCCTTAGGAATTCCTGTAGGGCAAGCTGTAAACAACACAGCTGCAATAAAAATCAAGGCTTCAAACAATAAGAATAACTTGCGCTCTGTCATCTTCTCCTCCTTAAGACAGAGTCGCTCCAAAAATAGTCCGTTGCTTCAAAAGTCACAGCTATGTCTAATAATAAAAGAGGTGGTTTATTCTCTAAAAGTTATACAAGAATGATGGCGATGGAGCCGCATTGCAGCATCCTAGCCTCGCATCATATAATGAAGAGCCAAATTATTGGGACGGGAGGCGGTTTGTGAAAATACTGTTTATTTCAAGCGAATTGACACCGTTTGCAAAAAGCGGCGGACTTGGAGATGCAGTATCTTCTCTTGCGGCTGCGCTTTCCAAATTGGGTCACGATGTGCGAGTTCTGCTTCCACGATACTATTTCATATCCAAGAATACATTGCGAAGGATAAATGGTCTTCTAGAGATCGATTCTGCGCGAGAGCGCCACCGAGCATTTCTTTATACGGCCAATTTGCCAAACTCCCAAGCTAAAGTCTATCTTCTAGAATGCGATAGTCTATATGGTCGCAATGGAATATATGGCTATTCCTCAAACCAAGAATTTCCTGATAATCCCGAGCGATTTTCTGTTTTAAGCAAGGCTGCCTTCGCACTCTGCCGAAACCTCGGATGGATTCCAGATATCATGCAAGCGCATGATTGGCCAACGGCACCAGTACCTGTTTACCTTAATACTATAGAAAAGAATACCGAATTTTCAGGAACTGCGGGAGTCTTGACCATCCACAATCTAGGCTATCAGGGAATCTATAGCAGAGACCATTTTGCCGAGCTTGGTTTAGGGTGGGAATATTATTATGGAGCGGGGTTCGAATACTATGGCAACATCAATTTTCTCAAGGCAGGGATAGTTTCTGCCGAATGCATAGCAACCGTATCGCCTACTTACGCTATGGAAATCCAAACGCCAAGCGGCGGTTTTGGACTCGACGGTTTGTTACGTCAGCGAAGCAGAGATCTGGTTGGTATTCTAAATGGTATCGATACAGAGGTATGGAATCCTTTGACAGATCCCTTTTTACCAGCACATTATTCAGCCGGAGATATCAGTGGAAAAGCTATCTGCAAAGAAGCTCTTCAAAAAGAGTTAGGTCTTCCTATTGATCCGCAAGCACCGCTGATAGGCATGGTAACGAGACTTGTGGAGCAAAAAGGGATTTCTGAGGTATTTGGTCGCACATACGGATGCATGCGTAAAATTCTGGAGACTATTCATGTTCAGGTCGCTGTGCTCGGCTCCGGAGATGCTTGGGCAGAAGAGGCAATTATGAATTTTTCAGCCCAGTATCCGCAATTCAAGGGAGTCATTGGATACAATGAAAGGCTTGCACATCTCATCGAGGCGGGGAGCGACTTTTTCCTCATGCCAAGCAGATATGAACCCTGTGGGCTAAACCAGATGTATTCGCTCGTATATGGGACCTTGCCGATTGTCCATAGGACAGGCGGTCTAGCTGACACCGTGGTCAATTATAATCAGGACTTGGGCGATGGCACAGGTTTCATGTTCGATGATTTGACTCCACAAGCGGTATACGATACGGTGGGCTGGGCAATGTGGGCGTGGTATAACAGACCTGAGCATATAAAAACTATGCGCGAGCGAGCGATGAAACAAGATTTCTCATGGAATCGCTCAGCTGAAGAGTATGGACGGCTTTATCAGCATGCTTTAGCCCTAAGAAAGGCTAAGTGAATCTTAAAAAGAAGTCTATACAAATAAGATAAAAGGAACACATCGATGTCTGAGTCTAAAATACTGGATTACAATAAGCAGGAGGTAAGAGATCAGCTTTTGCATGCCTTGCGCAGCTATACAAAGGAATGGACTAGCGCAGATCTTGCTCGAGCAACAGGCTTACCCCTAGCACAGATTAATGCTGAAATGCCCACTATCTCCGATGAATATCGAGGCAGAATTCGCGTATCGGAGAGAGGTGATCTCTTGTATTCCTTTCCTAATGGATTCAAAAGCAAATACAAGGGTTTTGGACCTTCTATGCGAAGATTGTGGAAGACCATCACTAAAGGAGCGGTAGAAACAGGAAAATTCCTTTTTAAGGTGTGGATTCTAGTTACTCTCTTTGGTTATTTCTTTATTTTTTTAGCCCTTGCTCTAGTTGCTCTCTTTGGCTCTGTCGCGATGCGCGGAGGTGGATCTCGTGATAGCGATGACCGCCGAGGCGGTGGCGGACTTGGTGGCTTGTGGCTTACCACTAATCTTTTCGATTCGATGATTCGACTCTGGTTCTATAGCGAGCTATTCAAAGGGCCAGAAGACAGGTATCGCAGCGCTCAAGCTAAAGCTCAACGGCGACCTCTCCATAAGGCTGTATTTTCGCATGTCTTCGGAGATGGTGATCCAAATGCAGAATGGGATACTATCCTGAAAAAGGCATTTGTAGCTTTCGTTCAGACTCATAAAGGTGTAATTTCATTGCCAGAATTTATGGCCATATCTGGGCTCAAACCAGAGGAGGCCGAAGATTGCATAACAAGGTATCTTGTAGAATTCGAAGGCAGTCCTGAGGTTACAGAAAATGGAGCACTCTACTTTTTCTTTCCATCCTTGCTAACAAAGACTGCTACAGTATCAGGTGTCACAGCCTCTACGTTTCCGACTAAAAAACTTCATCGCTTCTCTTCGAACCCAGAAAAGATGGATCGAACCTTCCGCTGGGTAAACATATTCAACCTTGTATTTGGCTCATATTATCTATGGAATGCTATTAACCTGGGCACCGCAATTATCGTTCAGACTCCGGAAGGAACAGGGCTAAAAGGCGGACTGAGCTTTTTATATTCTTACACAGTTTATCTGTTTTCTATGCTAGGGGCAAATCAGCCTGTGGTTCTTGTAGGATGGCTTCTGGGTGTCGCGCCATTGGCATTTTCGATTCTTTTTTTCGGAATACCGATCGTTCGGTCTCTTCTAATCAAGCGCGAAAACGAGAAAATCAAACATGAAAATATGAGGAGAGTTCTTTATTCAGCCGTGATCGCTAATCCCCAATACTTTGATCCTCATTCTATACAATTGCCAGCTAATGAAGTTCGACCTGAAAAAACCAATGCCTTGCTGGAAGAGACGCAGCATCTCGCAGCTTGGAGCAGAGGAGAAATCAGTCCCGAAGGCAAGTGGACTTTTAGCGATATTGAATTCATCGAACGGGAAGTCGAGCGGGTTCGTGCATCGATCGATGAAAAAGATTACTCTCCACAGAAGACGGTCTTCGATACCGATTCTCCTATATCATAGTAATTCTGGGGCTTTAACAAAATGATAAGGGCTCGTAACAGTACCGTAATGCATGGGTTCCTTGCGGCTATAATCTCAGCCATCAGCTTTTCTACACTTGGCATTTTTGCTGAATTGCTTTATTACCATGGATTCTCTGTACTATGTGCGCTCGCATGGCGTTTTCTCGTTGCAGCCCTTTTCCTATGGTTTGTAGTGTATATTCGGAAACACATTCAGTCGAAAAGTATATTAGCTAAGAGCGATATTGAGAAAAGAAAAGATAATCATGGACAGCAAGGACTTTGGAAATCTGTCTTTTTACTTGGTCTATTTGGTTTTTCACCACAAGCAGGACTCTTTTTCCTTACAGTAAAAATCTTGGACCCTGGTATTACAAGCCTGCTGCTGTATCTATATCCTTCTTTCGTATTTCTCATAATATTTGTTTGGCAACACCAAAAGCCCAAGCGCATTCAAGTCCTTGCTCTTGCGCTTTCTTTTATGGGTTGCATACTAACTTTTTGGAAAGCGGGATCATATCCGATTATAGGTCTTGCATTGGGAATTCTGGTTGCGGTTGCCTATGCCGTTTATCTTGTTGTTGCGGAGCATGTCCTCGATGGAGTGGATTCTTTGTGGGCTACTGCGATCATTATGACGGCAGCTGCGCTTGTGTACCTCTGTCTCGCTCTTCTAGAAGATACTTTTCTTATTCCTTCTTCTACCGAGCAATTTCTCATAGTGCTTTGCATCGCAATTATGGCTTCTGTTTTGCCTATTGTGACGCTTTTTATTGCGATGCAATATCTTGGTGCTAGAGATACCTCTATTATCAGCACAATTGAGCCAGTATTCACTAATATTCTTTCTATATTGATACTTGGGGAAAAGGTGACTATTCAGCGAATTATAGGTGGTGTTTCTATTCTCGCGGGGGTTTTGATTCTCAATAGATGGGGTTATGCATCTCATAAAAAAGATTCAGCAACCGATCTCAACGGGCCGAGTTCACCTTTATCAAAGTCCCCAGGCACAGACGAAGGGAAATCGTAATCTGGAGAAATAAGCAAACCGTTTTTAAGGCAATATATAAAAATCTCTTCATGTTTCTCTCTGGGATAGTTTGGAAAAAGCCATGGACCGGAGCGGGAAAAGAGGGTTCCTTTATATAGATCGAAGCATTCCCAGAGAGGCTCTAGCTTTCTAGAGATTATAGCTTTTTCTTCTTCAGATTGCATCTTAGAAAGAGCATAGATCGAAGTCATGCCTTTTATGCCTTCGATAAGTTCTTGCTCCATCAATAGGCTTGTCGATAGCTTGCTTGCAATAATTCCAATCGAAAGAGCACTAGGAATGGGTAGCACAAGGCAAATAGTATCTGGAAGCTTGTTATCCCTCCTTAAATATGAATCGAAGAGAAATCTACAACTGGCTAGACTTGGTGCTGAAGAGGCGAGCCCTTTCAGCCCTTGCAATATTGTAAGTGCTTTTTCTTGTGAACCTAGAATCTTGATGTTTTGATATTCCGGCAAAAGTCCATGCAGCATTTTATCGATGCGACTATTCCATTTTCCTGGTGTGGCCGAAAAAAGGCCTCTATCCATGGAACTTTTTGCGATTGAGGCAAAGCCACGCGGACTATAACCTAAGAGCATTCTTCCATAGTCTGACCAAAGACTCAGAATTCTCGAACCATTGCGAGCGTACATTCGCCATCCACGCATCCGGCTTATTTCTGGTAGATACGAGAGAAGAGAATTAAAAATGGGTTGCGAAATCCTTTCTTCACTATCTTTGTCATACATACTAGAGCGATCCTCTCAATGGCGATTTCAATTCTTGATTTTTTCTAATTTTTTTGTATATTTCGGGAAAAACTGCGCAGTTTTTCCAGTCTCGAACTTAACTATGACAAGAGGACCAGCACTCTGGGATAGTGTTACTTTTATCACAGTTCCATTCCCGTATTCATCATGATAGACAGACATACCTGGTTCCCATTCTGATTTCTTGGCTGATATATTGGATTGAGATGGAGCAACCATGGATGGCGAGTGATACTGTGGAGAAGCTGCTCTCATCTTATTTCTTGAATCAGCCCATAGCTTATAGAGAGATGGGTCGATCTCTGATATGAATTGGCTCGGCATGGTTTCGAAGAGCTTTCCATGGATTCGGCGCCAACGACATGAAGTCAGGTAAAGCTGGTTTTTCGCCCTTGTGACAGAAACATAGAAGAGGCGTCTTTGCTCTTCTATGTCATCGCCCTCTTCATCATTTCGCGGGAAGAGTCCTTGTTCAAGCCCTGTGACTATCACTATAGGAAATTCGAGGCCTTTTGTGTTGTGCATTGTAATCAATGTTACTGAATCTTCATTGTTTTCATTTCTCTGTCGAGATTGATCGAGCATGACATCATCCAAGAACTCCAGAAGGCCTTCCTCTGAAAGCGGATGGTCCGAGGCTGCATTGACGAGTTCGTCTATGTTCTCTTTTTTATGGGTGCCCGATATTCTATCCTTGTTGTCATAGAACTCGAGAAGGCCGCTTTTCTGAGCAAAATCCGAAATAAGCGATCCCAGATCGCCTGAATTTTCTTTAACAGTCATGTCTTTATGAAATGAAGTCTTTGCCTCTTCGACGAGGGTGAGAAATTCTTTGAGCCCTTCGCTGCCCTTGCGAGGAATACTTGCAATTGTTTGACGAGAAGCTTCTATCAGATCAGCGCCATTATGGAGCGAAAAAGAGATAATCTTATCTAGAGATGTTGCACCAATTCCCCTTGAAGGCTTATTAACAATGCGTTTGAAAGAAATCTCGTCTCTTGGATTTGCAAGAATTGCTAAAAATGCCAGCATATCTTTGATTTCTTCGCGTTCATAAAACCGTACAGCACCAACGATTCGATAAGGTATATCAAATTGCGGGAAAAGGCGTTCAAAACCTAGAGACTGGGCATTTGTTCGGTAGAGTATAGCGATATCTTTCCATTCGCCTCCACCCTTGACATATTGGCGCGCTGTATGAGCACAGAACTCCACCTCTTGGTCCTGGTCATCAAGAAATGCAATTATTGGCCTGTTTCCTCCTGGTCTAGTAGCTAGGAGGTTCTTTCCGAGCCTGTTTTCGTTGTGAATTACTATGCTGTGAGCAAGATCCAATATAGCTTGATGCGATCTATAATTGCGCTCAAGTCTAATTATCTTTGTATCTGGAAATACTTTAGGGAAATTTAAGATATTTTTGACTTCTGCGCCTCGGAAACGATATATAGATTGGTCATCATCTCCAACTACACAAAGCATTGTGTCAGAACCAGCGAGCTGCTGAAGAAGTCTGAATTGGGCTATATTCGAATCCTGATATTCATCAACAAGGATTACTCTAAAGCGCTGGCGTGTACGATTTCTAATTGTCTCATCTTTTTCGAGGAGCAAGGCGGGTATCAAGATGAGGTCTCCAAAATCGACATTGCCCGTAGAACGTAATCTATCTTCATAAGCCGAATAGATGCGCCTGAATTCCGGATTTCTACTTATAAAATCTAGATTCGGGGAATCAGGCGCTAGGCAATAATCTTTAGCCTTTGCAATTAGAAAAGCATAATCGCCACAATCGCGCTTATTAAAAGCAGGGAATATCGAATGAACGAGCTCAGCGGAGTCATCTTCGTCATAGATGGTAAACTCGCTTCGCAGATCGAAGGCTTTGGCATTGCGCCGCATAAACCATGCTCCAAAAGAATGGAAAGTCCTTATGATCGCTCTTTCACAATATGGCTCGATAGCCATTGCGCGCTCGCGCATTTCATTTGCAGCCTTATTCGTAAAGGTCACGGCAAGAATGGATTCAGGTAAGACTTTTCCTTGTTTGACTAGGTGCGCTATTTTGGTTGTTATGACTCGAGTTTTGCCAGTGCCTGCGCCTGCAAGAATGAGAAGACGGTTTCCCTCATAGCAAACTGCTTCGAGCTGTTCTGGATTTAATCCTTCCAGATATTCAGGAATCTGTCCTAATTTCATGGTGTGGCAGTATACTCCAATTCTGCATTGAAATCGACACCATTAACAGATACGATCTGTGCCCTTGCCACTATGCCGGGTTTTAGAGACGTATTTATTATGGTAACACCATCTACATCAGGAGCCTGCATCCAACCGCGTCCGAAACATAAGTCATCTTTACAAAAAGCCTCTTCTATGATGAAGCTATCCGTGACTCCTATAAAGCGCCGTAATCTATTGGAAGTTATGGCCATCTGTTCCTTTTCCAGAATTGCTTTTCTTTTCCTGGCAATGGATTTTGGGATGCGATCTTTCATACTATATGCAGGCGTATTCTCTTCAAGCGAATATGAAAACACACCGAGCCAATCGATATTTGCAGCTTTCTGGAAATCGAGCAGAGCCTCAAAATCATCTTCGGTTTCTCCGGGAAATCCAACAAGAAAAGTGGAACGAATCATAGACATAGGCAACTCGCTTCTTATTCTCGATATCAGATCCAGATATTTTATAGCAGAACCATAACGGTTCATTTTTTTGAGGATCGGAGCCGAAGCATGCTGAAAAGGTAGGTCGAAATAAGGTGAAAAGCGAGAATCATGGGCTATGATCTGCAATATTTCAGAAGGAAAGTGGTCAGGATGAATATAAAGAAAGCGTATTCGGAAATCTTTTTCTATGTTCGATAAGGCTTGCATCAAGTCTAAAAGCATGCATTGACCGGATAAGTCCTTGCCGTAATTTCCAAGGTCTTGGCCAATTAAGACAAGCTCATACATGCCTTTAGATATGAGATTCTGGGCTTCCAGTACGACATCTTCTATTTGTCTCGAACGAAGCTCACCTCTAATCAGCGGAATTGCACAGTAACTACAGTAATTTGAACATCCTTCGGTGATCTTAATATAAGCTGTTCCTGGATAATCGAAAAAGACCTTTCGTTGATAGTGTGGGCTAGGCATTGCCGTACTCTGTACAGGCACGAGCATAATTCGTTCTCCTGATAGAATCTTTGTCACTGCTTCTGGGATTATGGAAAGATCCCCATTCCCTAGAACGCCATCTGCTTCTGGTAGGTTATTAAATAATTCATCAGGATAGCGCTGCGAGAGGCAACCAATCGCTATAACTTTTTTCTCCGGCCATCTTGTCTTTGCTTCGACTATTGCTCCTATCGATTCTTTTTTGGCATCTTCGATAAAACCACATGTGTTTACAATAATAGCATCAGCTTCATCGGGTGAGCTTACAGCTAGAAAATCCGCGTCAATGAGGCGCGAGCTGATTTCTTCTCCATCCACTTGGTTTTTTGCGCAGCCATGCTGATCCATGAAAAATGTAGGCATTTAAGATTTCCTCAAGATCTTAAGCGATATCTATATAATAAAAGGATTATTGGCAGCAAGAACTTTAGTCCACTGGAGTTGCTATCATTGCCCAACCACCTTGAGAATTGGACCAAGATAGGCGTTGAACCGCGATTTCTCCAGGCCCTCCCATTATAAGCTCCGCGGACTTACCTGCTGATTGAAATACATTCACTTTTACAGCTTGAGCATTGGCTGTCCAAAAGGTTATAGTATTAGAAGCATTTACTGTTATGGATTCTCCCTTGCGGTAATATCTTTCAACCCATTCTTTTCTGTCGGCCTCATAACGGAAAAAGACTGGGGCTATAAAACTCACATTTACATAAAAAGGGTGAGGCCCACCAGTGCTCCTAAAAAGTATTGTTGAAGAAGTTTGTGCTTGGCTTGTTCTCCCTGCTTGGTTTTGTATCAAATCCTGAGAAAGCGGGGTTTTTTCTGATGTGGACGGCACAATGATATCCGATGAGCTTTCGGTGCTAGAAAGTGCTTCTTCTACATCGAAATTAACCATGGCTCCATTCTGAGATTTTCTCGGGTCATAATCGCTCACTGCAATAATGAGGCGTTCTCGATCGGCAGAAGGGTTCATGACCGATTTCTCATTCAATCCTACTGCTATTGTTCCAAATGGAGTGTTGAATAAGACCTTATCTTTTATAGAGTCGAGAGTTATAGAGATGACATCTCCGCTAATAGGAATATAGACCTTATCTTGTGGATAAAGGCGTTGCTCGAAAGGCAAACCTTCAGCACGATACTCCGTTGGAACTCGAGCAGCACTAGGAGATATTCTGAGTCTCGGTATAATGCTAACGGCTGCAACGATAAGCACTATAGCAAGAAAAACAAGCGGCAATATTCTGCCTAACTGAATATTGGCAGTCCTAGTTTTTTCTCCTGGCTGAAAATTAGCAGAGCCAGATTTTTCCAAAGTCCGATCCACATGTATGTTAGCATTCGTCTCTATTTTAGTGTTTTCTGATTTTTGTTTTTTAGTGCTTTTCCCTATTGGCTTCCTCTGCAAAGGGGGAGGTTCTACATTCTCTTTAGCCGATTTATCGACTTCGGATGAGAAAGGAAGCTCCTGAGTCAATGCTTCTCCTTTTTTACTATCTTCAACGGGCGAGGGGGGTTCAATACTTTCGGATTTATCGGTCTCAGATTGTCTTGTGCTCTCATCCGATCGATAAAGCTCGACCATTGCTGATGAATTGAGACTAAGGAACTCGGCATAGTTTCTTATAAAGCCAAGAGTATATACTTCACCAGGGAAGCCACTGAAATCATCACTCTCGATTCCCTGCAAAAAGCGCTTGCTGATATTGGTCTCGTCGGCTACCTGCTCTAGCGTCAACCCTTTCCCAAGGCGAGCTTCGCGGAATATATCACCGATCTTTCCCATCACCACTCCTTGCGTCTTTGGCTTCTCTTACTGAAACAGAAAATTACTATAAACATTTGCACTAGCAGGCGCATTATAGACAAATCTATTGTCGCTGATGCCTCGATTCAATTGTATATTCTTAAAATCGAAGGTAATCTTATCATTCGAGACGGTCCAGCCCTCCAATCTCCTAATGAGCATAGTATCGGCGCTTACCGAAATTCGTATATTTTTGTATCCCTCAGATACGCTTTTTCTCGATAGCATTAGCCGATAAACCAGCTCATTCGAACCTGGATCAAGTGGCTCAGGATTAGGGCTTTGCTCCCATCCTATAGTATAATTTCGCCGAAGCAGCGAAAGGCCTTCTTTTGAAGCGAGAGTCGCCGCACCTACGGAAATGCCTTGATCGGTTGAATCCTGACGAAGCACAGCCCTGTATTGCGGAAGATAGACAATGAGCGTCTTGCCATCGAACACAATAACTTGATCTGAGGGCTGAGAAAAATCGATGCGCAAAAGAGACGGCGATTTGAAGAGTAGAGTACCAGTCATGGGCTGATGTCCAGCGGTTATCTGCACATCAGCCTGATAATCGCTAACCAATGCGTATTTATCGGCTAATTGCGAAAAGAATTGGTCAGCGGTTATCAAGGTCTGGGCACTCAAGGCTCCTACACCAAGGAAGCAAGCGATAATGGAAGCAATTATGACAAAATATTTCCTTTTCACGAGCGTTGCTCCAACTGCAGAGTTATAAATGGAGTATCCGTAATGGAAGGAGGGCCAAAATACTGGATACTTCCAGGAATCCGATAGTCTGAGGAGAGAGCCCACTTATCTCGCATTGCCGCAAATGCCTTAAATGGCTTTCCTTCCAGCTCCACCATTGCTTTTTTAATTACGGGCTTTTCTTCTCCATGCCTATGCTCGATATTCATCAATGAAACAATAGGGATTCCTCCAGGTAGCCAATCCTTCGGAGCAGCTGAAAGATTTCTTATTGCTGCAATATAGCCCGTCAATCCATGCAGAATGAGGAGACATGCATCATATCCTAGCGAATAGCAATAATCGGCATCGAAATTGGTGGGGAAAGCGCATCGGCCTTCGTAGCCGAAAAAATGCGTCTGGTAATCGAATTTTGCCTTGTATGCTCCAACAGCCATCATTTCTTGAAGTCTGCGAGAAGTCATTTCGGCTAGGAGTTTTTCAGTTTCGATTCTGGAGACCTGTACATTTCCATGAGGATCTCTGTCCCAGCATAGCTGCGTCTGAATCGATTCTGGAAGGCTAGAAAACAGCGAAGCACACTCTGAAGGCAAACGCGATATAATGTAGGATCTCTGTGCTTCTCCTCGAGACAAGGATTCATATTCCGCTTCCGATGTTGCGATAATGTCGTTGATTTGAGCTATCAGTTTCTTTATTTCTGGAATGAATTCTATAAGTCCTTCTGGCACTACAACAATGCCAAAATTTTCACCTTTTGCTGCACGTGCAGCTATTGTATTAGCTATAATCTCAACTACTTGAGACAGGCTCATCTGCTTTTCTTCAATTTCTTCGGAGATGAGAGCCACATTTGGTCTTGTTTGAAATGCACATTCTAGGGTGATATGCGAGGCGGATCGTCCCATCAGTTTGACAAAATGCCAATATTTGCGGCCTGAAGAAGCATCTTTGCAAATGTTGCCGATCAATTCCGAGTATACTCTAGTTGCGGTGTCGAAACCGAAAGAAGTTTCGATCCATTCATTCTTGAGGTCTCCATCGATAGTCTTGGGGACACCGACTACGGTGATAGGCGCTCCCCTTTGAAAAAAATACTCTGAAAGAAGTGCGGCATTCGTATTGGAATCGTCTCCTCCGATTATTACAAGTGCGTCTAAGCTCAGCTTTTTTGCGTTCTCTAAGGATTCCTCGAACTGCTCAGGGGTTTCGATCTTGGTTCTTCCAGTACCGATAATATCGAATCCGCCTGTATTCCTATACTGGTCAACAATCTCAGAGCTCAGGTCGATATATTGGCCTTTGATAAGGCCTGATGGCCCGCCCTTAAAGCCAATGAGTCTGGATTGAGGATTTGCTTTTTTCAACGCGTCGAAAAGACCGGCTATTACATTATGCCCACCTGGAGCGGGTCCACCTGAAAGGATGACGCCGACAGCAATAGCTTTATCCTCTAAGGCCCCTTCGCCTTTTATGAATTTTATGGCTGGCTTGCCATAGCTATTAGGAAAAATTCTTTTAAGTGCTTCCCTATCTCTCTCAGGTTCTATAGTCTCAGTAGGGATAGGTTTTACGCTTTGAATAGAATCTAGAAATATCTCAGGTATTTTTGGAACATAAGAATACCTTCCAGCATGCAGGGGTGATGTTTCGAACATCTGAATATACCTCTCGGAAAAAATGTCGATGACATTCTAACAATTTGGCTTTTAATTGAAAAGGGCATAAATAGCAAATTCTTTTCTTCAATGGCGACAAAAGCGTGCCGATATATAAACTGGAACTTTATATGGTTAGAAGAATTCTCAGAGCCTTTATATTCTTTTTGCTTTTTGGATTATTTCTCACAGTAAGCAATGCGGAGCAAGAATATCATGTGATTCAAGCAGGCGAAACATTATACTCGATCGCTAAAAGCTATTCGATACCATATGAAATGCTTGCTAGTATCAATAGCATAACAGATCCGTCCAAAATTCGTCCGGGGGTGGTTCTCTTCATCCCGCAAGTTCATATTGTCGCAAAAGGTGAGACTTATTATGGTCTTTCGAAACAATATGGCATTACAATTCAGGAATTGAAATCGGCTAATAATCTTTCTGACAGCTATGTGCTCAAGGTCGGAGATGTCTTAATAATTCCAGAAAAAGAAGTAAATTTTGTACAAACAGTCCAAAACCTACCTTCTTTAGATTCCGTTGCTATGAGCCAACCCGCTATTTCAGTTCCAGCCCAGCAAAGTCCGTCTCCGCCTGCAACTACGGCTGCCCCATCAAATTCTTATTCGTCAGCATCTTCTACTTCTCAGGCCATTCTACCTCCAGCTTCTCCTACGGCATCATCGTCAGCAGTTTTACCATCTACAAATCAACCAGCTCAAACATCTGCCCAAACCAAGGCCGATAGTTCTAAGGCTAGCGTCTCCAGTCAACGAATACCAGATACAATGGTGAACTGGCCTGTAGATGGAAAAGCCCAGTATATGAGTGGCAAACTCGAAGGTGTAATGTTCCAGACTGCGCGTGGTGCATCAGTAAGAGCCGTAGCTTCAGGGACGGTTGTCTCTGCAGGGCCATCTCGTGGCTATGGCGAAGTAGTTTTTGTGCAATCGAAATCTGGTTTTGTCTATGTATATGCGGGCAATGAGTCTATTATTGTAAAAACCGGAGAAAATATAGAACCAGGAAAGACCATTGCAAAGGTAGGCATAGATGCAAATGATGGCAATCCGATAGCATATTTCTTTGTTTTTCGTAATGGCCAACCCGTTGACCCTTCGCTTGCTCCACGAGACTGACGAAAAAGTATTACTGACTTTCCTCTTGTGTGCTAAAAAACAATAAAGTAAAATTCTATTGGTTATAATTGTCGAATCAGCGAATTCGACAAGGAAAAAATATGGGTGACTATTCAGATTGCGACAAAGCGAGCATTCCCAAGTTACCCTCAAGGAAAGGCCCCATAGAAAAAGCAGAGCAGGAATCCGATCCTATTAGTCTATATCTTCGACAAATTGCAAGGTTTCCTCTTCTCAATGCACAACAAGAGCAAGAAATCGGTTCAAGGCTCGAGGAACTTAGTCTTTTCTTAAAGTACTGTGACAGAGAAATAGCCAATGATCCTCAAAACACTGCGCTTCTAGAGATGAAGAGGGACACTCTCGAAAAGATAAGGGCATCAAAAGAAGTGCTGATAACTTCTAATCTGCGCTTAGTGGTTTCCATAGCTAAGGGATATCGAATGAGAGGCGTAAGTCTCTTGGATCTCATCGATGAAGGAAATATTGGCCTTATTGAAGCTGTAAACCGTTTCGACTATAGAAAGGGATATCGTTTCTCAACCTACGCAAGTTGGTGGATAAGGCAGGCCATAATCAAGTGCCTTATGGATCAAAGCAGGATGATACGTCTTCCGATTCACATGTTGAACACGATTCGCAGATGCTATGTATCGGCTAAAGGGCTTGTTCAGGAACTTGGCCGCAATCCTAACTCCATCGAAATAGCCGAAAAATCTGGTATAGCTCTGAGCAAAGTTGAGAGCGCTTTAAAGTTAGCGCTTGGAACATCCAGCCTTGATGTGTGCACAGAGGAGAATCAAAATGTAAGCTTGGCAAACAACCTTAAAGATGAAAATGCACCTGATCCTTATAGCGAAGCATTCCTAGTTACCTTAAGAGAATTGTTAAGTTATATCATGTGTTCTCTTTCCGAGCGGGAACAAACTGTACTAGAGCTCAGGTACGGTCTGAATGGTGAAGCGCCAAAGACTCTTGAGGAGACCGGTCTGGCTCTGGGTATAACTCGAGAGAGAGTGCGGCAGATTCAAGAAAGGGCTCTTGAAAAGATGAGGAATAGACAAGAGCTTTCAGACTCGATCTTATAAAGGCAGCTTTGAAGCAGTTCTGTAAAACCTTGATACCCTTAATAGAGAGGCAAAAGACCTGCAAGCCTATAGAGTTCTAGCATGCAAATCTGCATGTAGTACTAAATCAGGCATCCTCTAGATAGCTACCTTCATTATCATCTCATTTACGTGCGAGTATTGCAAGAATTTCCTGATATCCTTTTGTTTGTGCAATATCTTTTGGAGTCTCTCCTTTGCGGTTTTGGGCATTTCTATCTGCCCCAAGAGATAGTAGCTCTGACACAATATCTGCATTATTTGCTCTTACTGCATAGTGAAGCAGCGATTCCCCTATAAAATCCGCGCTGTTCGTGCCAGCTGCCGAGAAAAGTTTCATTCTGGCTCCCGAATCCATTCCAAAGATTACATAAAGAGGCAGAGTATTGTCCGCATTCGATATAAAGAGAGATGATCCTGCTTGTATCAGCACCACCGCTGTATTAAGATCACCCTTCTTTAGAGCGAGCATGAGAGGGGTATCTCCTTTTGAGTTTCTCGCATTGAGATTGGCTCCATGTTTAAGGGCTTCTGTGAGAGCTTCCTGTCCTTGCCCACTCTTCACTATTATGTGCAGAATACAATCTCCATTAGAATCGGGCTTGTTGATAAGCTTATTAGTATAGAATTCAGAAGTTATCTGAGGATTCTTCGAAAGCGATAATCTAAAAGGAGAAAGCTCTTGGGCGTTCAGAGCATGGATATCAGCATCGTTAACCAAGAACAACCTTATCAGTGAGGCATATTCGCCGCTTACAGCGTGGTATAGGGGCGTGGATCCAAGGTAGTCACGCGTGTCGATGAGAGCCTTAGCTTTGATTAATTCACTTGCAGCGTCATAACGATCATTGGCTGCTGCTGTTATGAGAGGAGTAAAGCCGCGGCTGTCCTGAATTTCGGTATTTGCGCCTTGCGCTATAAGTAGCTGGATAATTGCGGCGCTGTTATTCTTGCTAGCTTGATGCAAAGCTGTCTCGCCAGAATAATTCTGATTATTCACAGGAGAGCCTGCTGCAAGGAGCATCTGAGTCGCTTTGAAAGCTCCATTCAATACCGCACTTTGGAGAGGAATGTCGCCATTTTTGTTTGCAGCATTCAAAGAAGATCCTGCGCTTATCAGATAACGAATTGCATCAGTAGAATCGTATTTTGCAGCCGTATGAAGTGGAATTTCTCCTGCATTATTGAGTGCTTCGATATTTGCGCCCTTTTTGATTAGGTAAGCAATTCCATCAGGAAGATTCTTGCGAGCGGCATGGTGAACTACAGAATCTCCATTTGCATCCGTAGCACTGATCACGTTTGGTCTGAAAAACCATTCTAGAGGTGCAGGTTTTGCAGTGAGCGCTAGGAAGAGGGGATTCTCTTGCATTGCATTATATTGAAATACATCTGCATTAGCATCCAGGAGCACGATACCCTGCTGGGCATAGTTTTGCCTTACGGCGATATGTAAGGCAGTATCCTGCGCTTTGTTCTTAGCATTCGGATCAGCTCCCTTAGAAAGGATTAGCTTAAGGACATCTGGGTTGGCTTTTAGCAATACAGCAGTCATGAGAACGCTGTTCGAATTATCATCGCTTTGGTTTACATTAGATGGCAGCACAATATTGTCGACAGCAGTATAGCCTTTACTCAATGCAATCTTGAGAGCATTCTCACCTGCCTGGTTCATTTTGAAAATTTCTGCTTTCGCTTCAATGAGAGGCTTTGCATATTCATAGTGCTCAGTCCGTGCACAAATAATGAGAGGCGTGTCTCCTTTGGAATTCTGTGCATTTACAGGTGCTCCTGCTTGAATAAGAGTTTCGACTATTTCGGGAGCATATAACTGCGTGACTGCTTTGTGGAGTGGCGTATTTCCTTGATTATCCATAATAGCGGGGTTAGCTTTGAACGCTAGAAGAAGCTTGACCATTTCAAGACGCTGAGTAGCTGGAATGGTGAGATGTAGCGGTGTGCTTTGATTAGCATCCAGAATGTCCGGATTTGCGTTGTGGGAGAGTAGCAGTCTAGCACCCTCGACATAGCCTGACTTTACCGCTAGATGAAGGGGCGCATCGCCATTCAGATTTTTAAGGTTGGGATCGACATTATTGAGCAATAGAAAAAGTGCAAAACCGTATTGATATCTGGATATCGCCTCATGCAAAGGCGTGTTGCCGTTGGCAAAGCGGGCAGCACTATAGTCGGGCCTCCTCACGGTATCTGCAAACCAGGAAAACTCTGGGAAAGAAGGATTTGCTCCCTTGAGAATCAGCTTCTCAGCTATCTGCGCTGCTTCTAGTTTCTCTGGATAAAGGAGAGCGAGATCAAGAGCAGTTCTGTCTGCCTTATCTTTTATCTGGACTAGGGCACCTTTCGATAGAAGGAGGTCGACTTCTTTTGGCAATAGTGCATCGGCAGCATGGTGGAGAATTGTTCTTCCGTCGGGACCAGTATTATTGATATTCCGAGAGTTGAACATTGCATCAAGAAGGCTTATATCTGAGTGTAGCGCTAACTGGGCTGGTGAAGTTCCACCTACATCGGGGACAAAGGGATCGGCTCCTCTATCGATAAGCATCTTTACCATTGCCGTCTGTTTCCTATCCACTGCATATCGTAAAGCTGTTTTTCCAGAGAGATCCTGATTATCAGGCTTTGCGCCAAGCACAATTAGGATTTCTGCTATTTGTGTATTGCCTTGTGTTACTGCGATATGAAGAGGATAAAGCCCGACATAGGGTTCTTTATTTGAAGGTTTGTTCAATTCCTCTTGGTTTGAATAAAACTTACGAATACCTTCAAAATCACCTTGGATTACAAGATCGTTTAGAGTAACCTCTTTATTCTTTGCAGGGGAGGTCGCACAGCCTCCAAATAAAAGTAGCACGGCAATAATAGCAGAGAGCAATTGTCCTGCCTTAAAAGATAGTTTTTGCATTCTCTATATCTCCCTTCAAGAATATCGGCATCAATAATAAAAATCCCGAGTCTCAACAATCTATATCGCAAAAATCCAACAATTTCACAAGGTTGCTTGCATTTTAGCATTAAGTATGCTTCCATATATATGATATATTTTATTTTATAAGAGGTTATCATGAATATTGGATCATTCATGCCAATTCAGTCTATTTGGAAAACGGTAATAGAACAACTTCGGGAAGAATTCCCAGATCATACATGGCTAGAAGGGCTTACCCCCGATTCTCCTGAAATCGGTTCACTTGATCTAATCATTGCTGGACGCATTCCAGCAGATGTTATCAAGGCGGCGACAAGCCTTAAAGCTTTGTTTCAGCCGTTTACAGGGGTAAACCATCTGCCTTCTCAATTGATGCTTGAGCGCGGAATTGAGGTCTACAATGTTCACTCCAATGCTTTCGATGTCGCGGAGAAAGCCCTTGCTCTAACTCTTGCTTTTTATGGAAGAGTCATTGAGTACCACAATGACCTTAAAAATGAGATATGGCATGGCTTTTGGGTCAATCGAGGAGCAGAGGACAACTGGGACAGCCTATATGGTCGGAAATGCTCGATTCTAGGGACAGGAGCCATAGGTCAGGAGTTGGCTGGTCTTCTCAAAGCATTTCATTGCACAGTATATGGGTGGCGTAGGACAAAAAACGGCAAACTGCCAGATCATTTCGATGCCATAGTGCCCTCTTTGCAGGAAGCCATCGACTCAGCCGAGATCATTTTCATAGCGCTTCCAGCTACTACGGAGACTGAAAATCTCATATCAAAAGAGATGCTCATGAGCATGAAGGGTAAATTTCTGGTCAATGTTGGCAGAGGTTCTATTGTGAATGAAGAAGGCTTGTACGAGGCTCTCAAGAGTGGAGTGCTAAAAGGTGCTGCGATCGATACATGGTACACATACCCTGTTACAGGTGTACTAGGTGCACCCTCACGCTATCCTATACATAAGCTTTCGAATGTTGTGCTTTCTCCTCATGTAGGAGGGTCGACTAATCAGGCCTC
>DMNL01000099.1 GCA_003452735.1 Spirochaetaceae bacterium | reverse complement strand
AACCAGCCCGACAGCGCGGACAGAACTGAGCCGACCAGAAAAGAAACGGCTTGCAACTTAAGAGCGCCATTATTGAGACAAAGAAGGAGAACAGCAACCACTGGAATGATAAAGCCTACTGCTTTGTATTCCCTGACGAGGAATGCATGGGCTCCTTCCTCTATATAGCCCGAAATTCGTATTATAGTAGGATTGGAAAGAGATATCTTTTTAATTTTTGAGCTCGTAATCAAGGAATACACCAGCGCCGCCAGGGCTGTTATGATTGCAACGAATACTCCACTCGAGAGCATCGGCGACCTCCTAATTGCGAAAAGCCAAATTGTGCTTTACGTTTCATTATAAGGCTGGTTATTTAAATCTGGCAATATTGAAAATAAATACAAAACCCCTAGCAAAAACATGATAATGCCTAGAAATATTGAGAACATAATAACTATGTACAGAGAGCACGGCAGTATTATGCATTATATGTCGGGTTTAAGAAAATTTTGTGGAAAGTTAATTAATCTATTGCGCATCTATATCCTTGACAAAAACAGCGAATTGTATTTTTATTGAAACACTTTTTTCTTGGGAGGGGCACATGGAATGCTCGCTTCTCATATCTATCTACTCACCATCTCTAAGAACTCTGCCAAAGCGCTTTCTTGCATTCCATTCTCGTCGTCTTCATCTATTCTGCTATCGTCGTTGACAATCTTGCACTTTATACGTGCAATTTACCTCATTTCTCATTACACTTGTTATTGAAAGGAGATGCCCGTGATTCATGTGGGTATATTAGGGGCCACCGGCTATGCTGGGCTCGAGCTGACCCGAATCCTCTTGCAGCATCCGGAAATAGCAGCATTGAGCGCTTCATCTGTGAGCTTTGAAGGCAAAAGACTCGAAGACGTCTACCCAGCGATGATAAACATTCAGAGCGATGTTGCGCTTCCAATGCTTGAAAAGGCCGAGGATGTTATATGTAAAGCCGATATCGTTTTCTCTTGCTTACCGCATGGGCATGCAGAGGAAGCAGGTCAACAATGCTTCGAAGCATCGAAGCCTTTTATCGATATCTCTGCCGATTTTAGGTTTGGAATCCATGAGAATATATTCGAAAAATGGTATGGTGCGCCGTATAAATATCCAAAACTGCATGAGTATGCGATCTATGGGCTACCCGAGTTGAACCGCAAAGCAATCAAATCGGCTGTTCTAATCGCAAACCCAGGATGCTACCCTACCTCTGCGGAGCTAGGCCTTATGCCAGCTATTCAGGAAAGCCTTGTGGACATTTCCAGTATCGTGATTACTTCGATGTCGGGAGTTACTGGGGCAGGCCGCGAACCGAGCCAAACAACGCATTATCCAGAAGCAGCGGATGCTGCTTCGCCCTATAAAGTCGGCTCTCATAGGCATCAGCCAGAGATTGATCTTTTGCTCTCTGAGATGGCCGGAGAACAAGTGCAGAGCGTATTCACACCGATCCTCGCTCCAATGAATCGAGGAATTGTGAGCACGATCTGCTTTCGACTTAAGCGTGTAGTCTCGGACGAGGAGCTTCATTCGATCTATATAGAGCGCTATGTTGACGAACCCTTTGTGCGAGTGCTGCCACTTGGAGCTGTGGCTTCGAACCGTTTTGTAAGATTTTCGAACTATTGCGATATCTCGGTTCACCTATCAGCGGATAAGGAGCGAGCCGTCATAATCTCTACTATCGATAATATGGTAAAAGGCGCGGCTGGTCAGGCCGTTCAGAATATGAATATTCTCCTGGGCTTCGAGGAAACAGAGGGGCTCAGGTTCATTCCACCTGCATTCTAGGCAAGGAGGGTGCAATGAAACAAAGTCGGGGCGGTGTAACTGCCGCAAAAGGATTCCTAGCTTCTGGCGTTCATGTCGGAATTCGCAAAAACAAGGAAAAGAAGGATCTAGCCCTGATATGGTCGGAAGTTCCCTGTGCGGCTGCTGCTGTGTACACGACGAATAGAGTAAAGGGTCAGACTCTTATCGTTACTCAGGAACACCTGGCAGATGGCCGCGCTCAGGCTATAATTGTCAACTCGGGCAACGCAAACACCTGTACCGGAGAAGAAGGTCTAAAAGCTGCACGGCGCATGGCTGAGCTTGTATCCCAGTATCTTCCAGTAAAGACCGAAGACGTAGTCGTAGCCTCTACCGGTGTCATTGGTCAACAGCTCGATGTGTCAGTTATAGAAGCCGGCATGCCCGATCTAGTAAAAGGCCTTTCCAAAGGCGGATCGATCGATGCCAGAGAGGCAATCATGACGACCGACACAATGAAAAAGGAAATTGCGGTCATCGAAGAACTCGATGGCGTACCGGTTACCATAGGAGCTATGGCCAAAGGTTCCGGCATGATCCACCCAAACATGGCAACAATGCTCTGCTTTATAACCACAGACTGTGCGATTGCCGAACCGCTTCTTAAGAAAGCGCTCAAAGAAGTCGTCCGGGTTAGCTTCAACCGCGTCAGTGTAGATGGCGATACTTCCACTAACGATATGGTCGTAATCCTTGCCAATGGCAAAGCTAACAATGCGTATATCGACAAGGAAGATGACAACTACAGCGATTTTCGCGATGCTCTACAATTCGTCTGTGTGGAACTAGCCAAGATGGTAGCTCGCGACGGTGAAGGCGCAACTAGGCTGATAGAGTGCACGGTTGGAGGAGCCGTATCCGAAGAGCAGGCCGAATCCCTAGCGAAGGGCATAATCACATCGAGCCTCGTAAAGACCGCAATGTTCGGAGCAGATGCGAACTGGGGTAGAATTCTATGCGCAATGGGTTACACACGCAGCGATTTCAACCCAGACAAGGTGGATATCTCTTTCGAGAGCCCAAGAGGCTATATCGAGGTCTGCAAGGGAGGCGCGCCCTTGCCTTTCAGCGAAGAAAGAGCCAAGAAGATCCTCAATAATCAGGAAGTAGAAATTATCGTGGATCTGCATCTGGGAGAGGCTGAAGTAACGGCCTGGGGCTGCGATCTTTCTTATGAATATGTGCGAATCAATGGCGATTATCGTACATAATCGAAGCAAGGCTATAATGCCTTCGTGTCGATCTTAGATAAATAGAAGTGAGGCTTCTTAATATGTTCGCGTCGACTTTAGATAAAGATATGATTACGGACGAGGTGCTTTATGGATAAACATTTCAATGCGGATGTCTTGATAGAGGCTCTGCCATACTTGCGAAAATTCAGCGGCAAGATAATCGTAATCAAATACGGCGGTGCAGCCATGATAAACGAAGGCGTGCGCCAGACTGTGATTCAGGACCTTATCCTCATGCAGCAGGTAGGGATGAAACCAGTCCTTGTGCACGGAGGCGGACCAGAGATAGATCGAATGCTGAAAAAACTCAACAAAGAGGCAATATTCGTAAATGGCCTGCGCTATACCGATGACGAGACCATGGAAATAGTGCAGATGGTCCTTGCTGGCAAGGTGAACAAAGACCTTGTAGAACTTTTTTCGCGCATGGGCGGCAAGGCGATGGGAATTTGTGGCTCGGATGGCGGACTATTCATGGCAAAGCGCATGCGAAAAAATGGACAGGATCTCGGGCTTGTAGGCGACATTCAAGAAGTCAAAACCGATGCTATTCGAATGCTACTGGATAACGGCATCATACCGGTTGTAGCGAGCATTGCTCTCAAAGCAGATGAAGGGAGCGGATTCTATAATATCAATGCGGATACCGCGGCTGGAGCTCTAGCTATAGCACTCAAAGCCGAAAAACTAATCCTGCTCACCGATGTTCCGGGCGTTATGGAAGATAGGGCAGACCTCGGTACACTCATCCGCGAGATGGATGTGGAGATGGCCAAAACCCTAATGAAAAAGGGTGTAATCAAGGCTGGAATGATTCCCAAGGTAGAGGGTTGCCTCCAAGCTCTTGCCCAGGGTGTAACAGCAGCGCATATAGTCGATGGGCGCTCTCCTCATTCTCTTTTGGTGGAATTATTCACTGATACTGGCATGGGGACAATGATAAGATGAAAGATATATCGAATAACAAAGCGCATATGAAGGAAGCAATGATGAGCGACAGATTCATGAATACCTACGCGCGTACCGGCCTTGTGTTGGATCATGGGGCTGGTGCTCGGCTTTTTGCTGTCGATGGAAACGAATATATCGATTTTATGGCGGGAATAGGAGTCAGTTCGCTGGGGCACGGGCATCCAAAGCTCGTGGCGGCGATAGCGGAACAAGCATCAAAGCTAATCCATGTGTCGAATTATTTTATTACTGAGCCATCGATAAAACTCGCTCAGGAGCTCACGGACGCGACCGGCTATGACAAGGTTTTCTTCTGCAATTCAGGAGCCGAAGCGAATGAGGGTATGTTCAAGCTTGCCCGCAAATATGGCTCAACAAAGAATCCGAACAAGAATATCATTGTAACTCTAAAACAATCTTTCCATGGGCGGACGATAACCACTAT
>DMNL01000036.1 GCA_003452735.1 Spirochaetaceae bacterium | reverse complement strand
TGCTCAAAGTACGCCTCGATGCTTCGCCTCATCTGTTCCAGATCCGCGTCACAGCTTTCAAATATAGCGCGTACCTTTTCAAACGAGAGGCTTGCAAAGAGTATATGTTCCGGCATGAGATATTCATGATTCCGGAGTTTTGCTTCATTGTATGCGGCATTAAATATCGCCTGCACCTCAGAACTTACTTTCATGTTTTCTCCATTGCGCAGCGAAGCGGGAAACCCCGCTGTCTGGCCATTGCATGTACCTGTTGTACTTTTGTAATGGCGATGTCATATGGGTAAACCCCTGCTAGACCTCGTCCTTTTCTATGGACCTCCATCGTCAACTTAGTAGCTTCCATCAGATTCTTGTGGAACACCTTCATAAGAATTGATATCACAAACTCGATCGTAGTAAAATCATCGTTTATGAGATATACACGATATTCTTCGGGCTCCCTTGCTTCGATTTCTTCCCTCGTCAGTTCTTGAGTATCTATCGACTGTTCGACTCTAGTTCCCATACATATAAAAAATACTCATAGTAACAGACTTTAACAAGTCACCCGCATGAAATTCACAGCTAGTCTACACTTGACATAGAGCATCTAAATATGAAGAATAATAAAAAATGCGTTGATGGAGAAGAGTAGCTGGCGAACCTCGAGCATAGAGAGGGATTCCGTATTAGCAAGTACGGGTGGAAGAATCCTGCCGATACCCAGCGAAAACCACTCCGGAGTAGTCTGAGTGAACCTGATTTTTTCAGCAGTAATTCAGATCGCATGCCAGGCGTTATTGGCGAAGAGCGCGGCCTCTGTCGTGGGGAGCCGAAATAAGGTGGTACCGCGGGTTACGGGGAGTGTTGCAACTCCACGGAATTCGTCCTTATATGAAGAATTTCATGCAAGGACGTATTTCGTGGAGTTTTTTTATATGCTCAATGATAGAAAGGAGAGCTAATATGGATATCGAAAAGATTAGGCATTCTCTTGCTCATGTAATGGCAGAGGCAGTACAGCATCTTTTTCCAGGGGTTAAATTCGGTATAGGCCCTGCAATAGATGATGGATTTTACTATGATTTTCTATTTCCACAACCGATAACCAACGATGATTTGTCTGCAATAGAAAAAGAGATGCGGCGAATTATCGAAAAGGATCAGGATTTTATCCGCACAGAAATCAGCAAGCAAGAAGCGCAAGAGCTCTTCAGGGATCAACCTTTCAAACTCGAATTGATCGAAGGCTTGGAAGAAGGCAAAATTTCGATATACAAGCAGGGCGATTTTGTGGATCTATGCCGAGGACCGCATGTTGAATCCACAAAAGAACTAAAACCAAGTGCCTTTAAGCTCAAGACTATTGCCGGCGCTTATTGGCGAGGAGATGAATCGAAGCCAATGTTGACGCGAATCTATGCCTATGCCTTTGAATCGAAAGCTAAGCTAGAGGATTACCTCCATATGCTGGAAGAGGCTGAGCGACGAGACCATCGCAAATTGGGCAAAGAACTAGATCTCTTTTCTACACACGAAGAAGCAGGTCCTGGCCTCATATATTGGCACCCCAAGGGCGGCCGTTTCCGTGTCGAACTGGAAAATTGGTGGCGAGATGAACATTATAAAAATGGTTATGAGATCCTTTTTACGCCTCATATAGGCAAGAGTTGGCTCTGGGAGACCAGTGGTCATCTGGGCTTCTACAAAGCAAACATGTATGCCCCAATGAAAATAGATGAGGATGAGTACTTCATAAAGCCTATGAATTGCCCATTTCATATCATGATTTACAAAACTTCCAGCCACTCTTACCGTGACCTTCCGCTTCGCTGGGCTGAGCTTGGAACTGTCTATCGCTATGAGCGCTCGGGGGTTCTTCATGGGCTTATGAGGGTTCGAGGATTTACTCAGGATGATGCGCACATCATCTGCACTCCAGATCAAATCGAGGATGAGATACTCGAGGTGCTGCGATTTAGCTTATCGATGTGGAAAACCTTGGGTTTCAAGGAAATAAAAGCATATCTTGCAACACGGCCTGCCGATTCTGTCGGAGAACCAGAGCGCTGGGATCAAGCTCTTGTGTCGCTCAAGAAAGCAATCGATAAAGAAGGATTGCTCTATGAAATCGATGAAGGCGGTGGTGCATTCTATGGGCCAAAGATAGACTTAAAAGTTAAAGATGCAATAGGTCGAGAGTGGCAGATGACTACCATTCAGTTCGATTTCAATGAGCCAGAGCGTTTTGATATGGTTTTTATCGACAAGGATGGCAAACAAAAGCGTCCATACATGGTTCATCGAGCGCTTCTAGGATCTCTCGAGCGCTTTTTCGGGGTTTTTATCGAGCATTATGCTGGGGCCTTCCCTGTATGGCTCATGCCAGATCAAGTAGCCGTAATACCAGTTGCTCCTAGTTTCGATGCATATGCCAAAACAGTAGCTAAGTTTTTGCAGGAGAAGGGCATTAGAGCTAAGGCAATGCTCTCCGAAGAGCGAATGAATGCAAAGATTCGAGACGCCCAGAATCAGAGGATTCCATATATGGCTATCGTTGGTCAGCGCGAGCAAGAAGGCAGCCTAGTGTCGCTTAGACTGAGAACAGGAGATCAAGAGAGCGGAATTCCTCTCGAGGTATTTGCTGCACGCGTTTTAGAAAAAATCGATATGAAGTCTCTGGATTTATAATTACAGTTCTACTTGCTGTGGCATTTTTCTGTTAGAATGAAAGACTAAGGAGCAGAAAATGGCAGACTTACGGACATATCTGATGGGGCTTCAGCTACAGAATCCAATAATCATTGGTGCAAGCGGACTTACCAGTATGCCTGATGGTGTAGAAAAGGCAGCACATTCTGGCGTAGGGGCAATTGTGCTCAAATCGCTATTTGAAGAACAGATACTTGCCGTGCTTGGACAGGAAATGGCGGGGCTCGATCTAAATGGCTATCCGGATGCAGAAGCCTTCATTTCTCGTACAGCTTGGGAAGAGAGCACAGATGAATATCTAAGACTTATAAGCGAATCTAAGAGAAAGGCAGGCGGAGTCCCAATAATCGCAAGCATCAATTGTGTTGGCCAAGGCAGATGGGCGGATTTCGCTAGACGCATAGAAGAAGCAGGAGCAGATGCGCTAGAGCTCAATATAGCCTATGTGCCCTTTTCTCCGCAGATTTCGGGACAAGAGATCGAAAAAAAAGTGCTCTCGACCGTCAAGGAAACCAGATCTGTCACAAAGCTTCCGATCATGGTAAAGCTGGGCAACCATTATTCGAGCCTGCCGCATCTAGTGCATGGGCTTTCAAAAGAGGGCGCAAATGCCGTTGTTCTTTTTAATCGGTTCTTTAGGTTCGACTTCAATCTGAATACGATGAGACTATCTGGAGCACAACCGCTTAGTTCCGAGACCGAATACCATGAGAGTCTGCGATGGACATCGATCCTCTATAAGCGGGTAGGTCTTGAGATAGTTTCTTCTACCGGGATTCACAATGCAAATGCAGCGGTAAAATGCTTACTTGCTGGAGCAAGTGCAGTTGAAGTATGTTCTATTATATATAAAAAAGGCTGGAAAATCGTTGAGGCAATATTCAAAGATATGAATATCCTTATGGATTCCCTTGGCTATTCGTCTCTAGATGGCCTTCAGGGGAAACTCGCTGCCATCAATGCCGATAGACCAGAGGAGTATCATCGTCTTCAATATATCAAGGCATTGACTGACATATACTGATGGAAATGTTCGTCCAAGGGGTTGCGCCTTAGATCTTCGGTGAATTGTGGCTTAGATTTTCGGTTCTCTTTTTATTGCACCTCTTCAGAGCACATGATAGTATTAGACTGTATCCCGCCGGCTATAATTATTCGGCGACGCAATAGACAAATGACCCAGAACATTCCAAAAGGGTCAAATTGCAAAAGGAAGGAGACTATGAAGCTCAATCTAAGTCTAGACAATCTATCAGAGGCTTTTCCGGAGGATTTGACACCGGACCAGCGAGCTCGTGCACAAACCATTTTTCTGAAAACGCTTTCAGAAAAGACTCATCGTTTTTACGGAGGGAAAATCCAGATAGTACCCAAGGCAGGTCTCTATGGATTCAACTGGTTCAACGTATGGTACACGCCAGGCGTTTCAAAGGTATCGACAACTATTCGAGACGATAATGATCAATCATTTGCGCTCTCAAACCGAGGAAATCTTGTAGCTGTCGTGTCTGACTCTACGCGTGTTTTAGGCGATGGCGATTGTACGCCTCCTGGTGGTCTAGGAGTAATGGAAGGCAAGGCTTTCCTCATGAAATATTTGGGTGGCGTGGATGCAATTGCTCTTTGCATCAATTCCCGAGGTAGCGATGGCAAACCTAATCCTGATAAGATCATAGATTTTGTTAAAATGCTAGAACCCTCAGTAGGAGCTGTAAATCTCGAGGATATTAGTCAACCGAATTGCTTCAAAGTGCTAGATGAACTGAGGGAAGCCTGCGATATCCCTGTATGGCATGATGATGCGCAGGGCACTGCTTGTGTGACTCTTGCTGGCCTTCTCAATGCGCTCGAGCTTGCAGGCAAGAAGCTTAGTGAAGCCAAAATTGTATTGCTGGGAGCGGGTGCTTCTAATACGACAATTGCCCGACTAATCCTTGCCGATGGTGGTAGAGGAGAAAACATGGTGATTTTCGATAGTAAGGGTGGTCTGCACAGGAATCGCAAAGATATCGAGACCGACAAGAGATACTATCGGAAATGGGAGCTCTGCCTTCAAACTAATCCTCGTTGCATAGAGACCGAAGAAGAGGCCTTAAAGGGCGCCGATGTACTAATTGCACTATCGACACCAGGGCCAGATACGGTCAAACGTGAATGGATTCGCTCAATGGCCTCCAAATCCATTGTTTTTGCCTGCGCCAATCCAGTACCCGAAATCTGGCCTTATGCAGCCAAGGAAGAGGGCGCTTACATAGTTGCAACAGGTAGAGGCGATTTTCCAAATCAGGTCAATAATTCCATCTGCTTTCCTGGGCTTTTGAAAGGCGCTTTACTTGTTCGGGCGAGGAAAATAACAGACAATATGGCGATCCGATGCGCCCACTCTATAGCCGATTTCGCAAAATCTCGTGGTATTAGTGCTGACAACATAATTGCAACAATGGAGGAGACCGAAGTCTTCGCGCGCGAGGCAGCCGATGTAGCCATGGCTGCGATAGAAGAAGGAGTAGCTAGGCTTCCCGATACCTGGGACAATATTTACTCCAAGGCCAAAGCCGATATTTTAGCTGCACGTTCTCTTACTCAAGACTTGATGAAAGATGGACATATCGCAGCTATCCCAGAGGAGATGCTGCAAGAAGCCTTTGATTTTGCGGTGTCCGAGGTAAGAAAGAAAGCATAGATCACTAAATTTGAGGAAACCGAAATGGGAGTCCAATTGCTAGCTAGGTCGCACTAATACTTGAATATACTAGATCCTATAAATTCACGCAGGATTGAATCGCTGGGCACATACTGAGGAGAAATAGGCGAAATCCGCGAGATAAATGCCTGAATCCGGCGAGCATCCGTATATTCGGCATGATGTGGCTTAACTGTTCGTAGAAGCGGTTCGGCAAAAACCTTAAGCACCCCAAGCTCATAGTCGAGCGCGGAATTGAATGCTATATCTGCGTCACCTTGGAAAGGGAATATATAGAGTCTTTCGCCTCTCTGTACAGAAGACCACATAGAAAGCGTTTCGCGAGCATCGTGCCCACGAAAATTGTAATCTCGCACCATGCGCCGAAGAAGGCGATAGTCTGTCGTCCGGACACGGTTGTGATCGTCCACATTAAGCTGTGTCAGTGCTGAGACATATATCTTGAGTTTATTATCTGCAGGTATATGTGGCGTAAGCCGCTCATTGAGACCATGGATACCTTCTAGCATGAGTATTTCATTCTCTCTGATGCTGATAAAAGTACCAGAAGGCTTTCTTATACCGCTTTTGAAATCAAATTCTGGAAGCTCGATCTCTTTGCCCTCGAAAAGATCCAAAAGCTGTCGATTGAGAAATTCGATATCGAGAGCTTCTAGGCATTCGAAATCTGGTTTACCGTCCTTATCGAGAGGTGTATGACTACGATCTACGAAATAGTTATCGAGTTCGATATGGATAGGTTTGAAGCCAAGAGCCCTGAGCTGTACCGATAGTTTTTTCGCAGTGGTGGTTTTGCCCGAGCTCGAAGGCCCCGCTATTAGAATGACTTTTGTCTTGTCGGATTTTTCGGCAATCATATCCGCAATAGCAGCAAGTTTTTTATTCTGGAGAGCTTCGGCCATCAGAATGAAATCCTGAATTCCCCCAGATTGATTTATCTTATTAAGAGCACCGATAGATCCCGCATTCAGCACTTTAGCTTTCTGCTCATATTCTTCTGCTATGTCATAGAGCACAGGTATGTCTATGAAAGGGTCCATTTCATAAGGCTTTTTTGTATGAGGAAAACGGAGCAACATCCCGCGGCGGTATGGCATAAGCTCCCATACACTTAAAAGTCCTGTGCGAGGAACAAGAGGCGCTATATGCAGATCCTTATAATCTTGACACTCATTGAGCAAGACAAAAGGATCATTTATATATTCCATCAAAGAAAAGGTTTCTGCTTGATTTGATTGTTCAAAGTATTCGAAGACTGAATTCCAGGATTGCATAATAATTCGTATGGTCAGATTTTTTGCTACTATATCGCGCATATACAAGCAGAGGGAGTTGAGAAGGTGTGGCGAAACAGGTTCTTCGTCATCGAAGTAGTGATAATATCCATTTCCTATTGCCATGCTCACGATGAGTCGCCTTTTAGGCACAATAGCTTTTGCAGCCATAGCAAGGAGAAAACATAAGGAATGGCGATATACTTCGGCCCCCATTGGAGAATCGGGATATATGGGAGCAATTTTGCAGTCGGCGTTGACCGGTGCCGAAAGGGCGGCAAGCTCATTGTTAACTAGAGCAGCAACCGGAGGAAAAGGATGTGTGGAAGTTCCCCATTCTTGTTCCATACCAGATTGTATGAAGATTTCCTCTGCACTCGATCCCATTGGTACAGAAATTTCTCTGTATCCATCGATAGTTAAAGTTATAGTGCTCATTTATATATTATAGGCCATTACGAATACTTTGACGAGCTTGTTGCTTTTGTGTAGAATTAATCTCATGTCAAAAGTGACAATTAAGGATATAGCTCAACGGGCAGGAGTATCGAAGACCACTGTTTCCTTTGCACTAAACTACCCTGATAGAATATCGAAGAAGACTTATAACAGGATAATGGCGATTATCGATGAACTTGGATATGTGCCAAACCCCTTTGCGCGTAGCTTGACGACAAAGCGTATTGGTGCAATTGGTCTTCTCTTACCTCAAAAAATAGGAGATATCTTTGCAAATCCACATATGACTCAAGTTATCAGCGGAATAGGAGAGGAATGCGAACGAAGGGAATTCTCTCTTGCTATCTTGCCTCTAATCCGGGGCAGAATAATCGAAGCTGCAAGAAAATCTTACGTTGATGGGCTCATCACAATTGGAGTCGGGCCTGGACACGAGGTTGTAAGCTTGCTCAAACAGAACCACATCCCCTTTGTGACGATTGATGGCGAAGAATCGGCTTCAATAATCAATATAGGAATCGATCAAAAGAATGCTGCAAGAGAATTGATGCAGCATGTGTTAAAAAAGGGCCATAAGCGACTCGCTATACTGGCGCTAGAACCTGATACAAAGCCGAGCGGAGCCGAGCTTGCTTCGATTGTCGTACAAAAGCGTCTCGAAGGATTTCAAATTGCCTTGAAAGATGCTGGATTGTCGATTACTGATTCTCGAATATCTATCCAAAACTGCAAGGGCTCGATACAGAGTGGCTATGAGAGCGCTTGCCATATCCTTTCGCTTGATCCACGACCAACCGCGATTGTCGCGATGTCAGATATTGCAGCGATAGGAGCCATGATCGCTACAAAAGAACTAGGTCTAGAGATACCAGAAGATATTGCTGTGGCAGGATTTGATGATATTCAGGAAAGCATGTTGGTTTCTCCTCATCTGACTACTATTCATCAGCCCGACCGAGACAAGGGAGCAGAAGCTGCACGAATGGTAATGAACATGCTGGATGGTTCTTCCGGGCAACACATAAAACTGCCATATCAGCTTATAGTACGTGAATCGACCTGATATATAAATAAAATTGTCTTGCTATAAAAAAGGGAGGAAGAATGACAAAGATAATTCCAGAGCGTTCGGATGTTCCTGCAGAGCATAGATGGAACCTGGCAAGTCTATTTTCTACCGATTCCGAATGGGAAAAAGAACTAGTGGTCTTCAATACGATGATTCATGATGCGGAAAAGGGCAAGATATCTCTTGGTACAGATCGGCAGGCTTTTCTCAAAACACTTAAGGACTTTGAGCAATATCTAATTCTAGAGGAAAGGCTTGGCTATTATGCAGACCTCAGGGTAACAGAAAATGAAGGAGATAGCGTAGCTAGAGGAATGTTTGAGCGCTATGTAAATTTATCGACTCAGGGTCAAGCCGCTTGGTCTTGGCTTAGTCCTGCTATCCAGATGCTGGATGACAATTTTATCGACAGCTGTCTTAAAGATTCTTCGTTTGAGGATTATAGAGTTTTTCTTTCGAAATTGCGTCGCTTCAAACCGCATGTGCTGAGCGATGCTGAGGAGCGACTCTTGGCTCTTCAGAGCGAGCCAGCTCAGACTCCAAAGGATGCTTTCAGCGTTCTAACCAATGTCGACTTCGATTTTGGTACAATCGAGACACCAGAAGGACCAAAACCACTTACACAATCAACTTTTGCATACTTTATGCGTCTGCCGGATAGGTCGGTACGAAGAAAGGCCTATCTACAATTTTATGCTTCCTTTGAAGCGCATCGGCATACGCTTGCGACTTTGTATGCCGGATCTGTAAAGCTCGACAAATATATAGCTAAGGTAAGAAAATATCCTAGCGCTAGGGCCATGGCACTCTTCCCAGACAATGTTCCGGAGGCTGTTTATGATAACCTAGTCTCTACTGTAAATAGAAACATACCCGCTTTGCATCGATATTACGCGCTAAGGAAGGAAGTACTCGGTTTGGATAGTCTGAGGCACTATGATGTCTATGTTCCTCTTGTCAAGGAAATCAAGATCGAGCGAAGTTACGAACAAGCAGTGGATATAGTGATCGAAGCACTAAAGCCCTTGGGAGAAGAGTATGTGAATACGCTGCGCGGAGGGCTATTGGGAGGTTGGGTGGATCGCTATGAGAATAAAGGCAAACGATCTGGGGCTTTTTCCGCAGGTAGTTTTTTGGGAAATCCTTACATTCTTATGAACTATAAAGACGATGTTCTAGACGATCTATTTACGATTGCCCACGAGGGTGGTCATTCGATGCATTCTTGGTATTCAGCTCGCAACAATCCTTTTATGTGTTACGGATATACGATTTTTGAAGCCGAAGTTGCTAGCACTTTCAATGAGCAATTAGTTTTCTCTTATCTCTATGAGAACAGCAAAGATGAAAGAGAGAAGGCTTATCTGCTTGCAAATCGAATCGATAACACCCTCGGAACACTTTTCCGACAGACAATGTTTGCTGAGTTTGAAGAGAGGGTTCATGAGATTGCAGAATCAGGAGAGGCAATTACTGTGGATGTGCTTAGAAAAGAGTATCGGGGCTTGCTCGAGAAATATTTTGGGCCAGAAATGGTGTTCGAAAATGTTTCGGATCTTGAAGGGCTTCGCATACCACATTTCTATAATGCATTCTATGTCTACAAGTATGCAACTGGGTTGTCTGCGGGCATTGCTCTATCTGAAGGCGTTTTGAAGGGCAGAGAAAAAGAACGCGATGCTTATCTTAATTTTCTGAGATCTGGAGGAAGCCGTTTTCCGATAGAATCTTTAGAGCTTGCTGGCGTGGACATGTCAACTCCTGAACCCATAGAAGCCGCTTGTAAGCGCTTTGCCAAAGATGTTGAGGCTCTTTCGGCTATATTGAAGGCAAAATGATAGAGAAGGCTCTGTTGTGGGGGAAGCTGTTATAGCGAAGCCTGTTATGGAGCAGTTTATTATAGGGCAGCTCTACATATATCCCAAGCGCGATAGCAAGATTGAGACCGCTGCAGAGGCAGCGGTCTCTGTTTTCAATATCCGATCTCCAAGAGAGCAGAGCAAATAGCCAACATTAAGAAAAATATCTATCTCATGATTTGTCCAACCACGCTCTGTTCCAATGGCTAATACAACCGGCAATCCCGAAAGGATTATGTCGCCTAGAAGCTGGGCAGACGGATCGGGGTGGCAGAGTAACCTTGTACATTTGCTATTGTCAGTTTCCCGGGCTGATATAGGTGTTTTTGTGTCGGCATGATCCATGCTCTCTGTGCGCTCTGCCTTAATTAGCGCTCTATCTAGGGTCCAAGCCAGCCCAATTTCAGGCAACCTTGGGTTTCCTGATTGTTCGGCTCCTTCTCGTGCGTATATTAAATATTCCTTTTGCTGGTAAAAATGAGATTGTGTGTATGATTTTTCCCCCAGTTCGGTCGGTACAAATACAACGCTTTCGACACCAAGTATGGTAAGCTCTTTTACTATGCGAGCCGCCTGAATTGGTCTCACTGTTCCCATGAGGACACGAAGAGGCCTTAGTGGAGGGGCAGATTCTTCGGCTATAAAACGAAGCATTATCTCTGCATCGCCAATTGACTCTAAGATTGCCCAACCAATCAATCCATCAAGACTACCAGCGCGCATTCTTCCGCCAACTTCTTTTCTTAGGACTTCGAGAATATGCTGAGTTCTCCGGTCTTTTAGAGAGAGAAACTGAGTTTCGGAAGATGAATCAAGTATTAAGATGTTCATTCGAGAGAGAGAATTTCGCGCTCATAGTCGACCCCGGGAACATCGAAGCCATGCGCTCTTAAAAAATCGCTTCTGAAGCCGGCTAGATCAGCAAGTTCATGGAGGTTCGATTCATCGATCCTAGCCAGGCGTGAACTGACTTCGTTCTGAACAGAAGGACCCATCTCGAGATCATCGATCCGAATTCGGCCTTCGTCATCCGTAGGAATGGCTATTCCTATTTTTTGGTATAGGCGTTCAGAGAAAAGGCGCATCATCTGGTCGAGGCAGTCTTCATGTATATTGCGCTCTTTCATCACCTTGAAAAGTGTCGATATATATAGCGGAATTATCGGGATAACGGCGCTTGCTCTTGTTACGACTGCCTTGTTGATAGAAACAAACGCTCGAAGTCCGTTCTCTTTTCCATAGTCCTTTTCGAGCAGGTTTGCTGTTTTTTCTAGATGGAGTTTCGCTTGACCGATTGTACCATCGCGATATATGGGCCAGGAAAAAGGAGGCCCTATATAGGAGTATGCAAGAGTGATCGCTTCTGGCGCGAGCAAACCTTCATTCTGGAGAGCATCGATCCATAGCTTCCAATCTTCGCCGCCCATAACTTTTACAGTATTGGCGATCTCTTCTTCTGTTGCAGGTTGAATCGTTGCCTCAGAAAATTTTTCTGTAAACACATCTATTGTGCGACCTGCGTATTGTCTGCCTATAGGTTTTATTACCGAACGGTATAGTACTCCTGTATCGGGATCTACTCGAACAGAGCTTGCTAGAGAGTATATAACCAAATCGTATTTGAAATTATTTTCAAGTGCAATTTCTATAGCTTTCTGTTTGGCGGCATGAGAAAAGGCGTCTATTTGAGAGAAGGATGCTGCGAAAAGGTTATTTTCAGTAGCAAGTCTATCGAATTCTTTATTTGCATACCATCCCGGAGTCGCTGGCTTGGTGGCGGAAGGCTCTTTCTCGTAGGAAAAACCTATGGTTTTGGCTCCATATCCGAATGCAGCGACAAGTCTCGATGCCAGTCCATATCCGGTAGAACAGCCAATTATCAAGGCATTATTTGGCTTGGGAGCTGAACCATTTATATCACTACTTGCAAGCCTTTTACGAAAAGTCTTTGCTCGCGCTGCCTGTAAACGCACTTCCTCACGGCAGCCCTCGGGATGAGCATTGAGGCAAATATTGTTTCGGATCATTGGCTTTATTATCATTCCGGTACTCCTGAAGCTATGCTTATCCATTCGGCTTCGACAGCTATCGCATCGCCTACCTTACCTATACCTTTTTGATGAAGATAGATAGAGGAGGCACGCACATTCTTGATCTCGATCATAAAAGTATCGCCAGGGCGAACCGCTTGTCTGAAACGAGCTTCCTTTATCTTTGCGAACATAAAGAGGCTTTTGGGATAGATGCCCATCAATTTTGCGCCTACTCCTCCTGCTTGAGCCATGCTTTCGATCAACAATACTCCAGGCACGATAGGAAATGAAGGAAAATGTCCTTTGAAAAACCAATCATCATCGTGGAATGCATGTTGAGCTATTATAGTATCGCCTTCGATATAGACATCATCGACGAACAGAAATGGAGGCCTATGAGGAAGATAAGATTCAATATTCTTCACTGTCTCAAATCTCTCCTTATCTCGTATAAGAAATAATTTCTTTGCTTAACAATCTTAGCCATCTGCTTTGAATCGTGCAACGGGTTTTATGTTCCTACTGCCTTGAATATGATTATTCCATTGTGTCCGCCAAAGCCAAGGCTAGCTGACATCGCAGTCTTTATCTTGCGAGCTTGAGCAGTATTAGGAATATAATCTAGATCGCAACCTTGCTCTATATCTGGGTTGTCTAAGTGAATGGTAGGAGGAAGGATACCTGTTTCTAATGACTTTATGCATACAATGGCTTCGATCGCTCCAGCAGCTGCGATACAGTGCCCCGTCATGCTCTTTGTTGAGCTGATTTTAAGCGACTTGACAGAGGAACCAAAGGCTTTCTTTAGCATCTTGCTTTCCATGGGGTCGTTGAGGTCTGTGCCTGTACCATGTGCGTTATAGTATTCGATATCAGTTGCCTGCAAATCAGCATCTCTTAGAGCATGCTCTATGGCTTTTACACCAAAGATGCCTTCTGGTTGAGGTGCGGTCAGATGATAAGCATCACAACTGCTGCCATAACCCGCAAAGATTGCTCTGATCTTCGCGTTTCGGGCTTTGGCGTGATCGAGTCTCTCAAGGATTAGAATACCGGCTCCTTCGCCTATTACAAAACCATCTCTATCGCGGTCGAAAGGTCTAGATGCTAGCTCTGGTCGGTCGTTATAGGATGTCGACAGCGCTTTGAGCCTACAAAAGGAACCAACTGCAAATTCAGTAATAGCTGCCTCTGTTCCTCCTGCAATTACAATATCCACTCGTCCAGCCCGAACAAGGTCTAAGGCTTCACCAAGAGCATCGGTACCTGAGGCACAAGCTGTAACTTGCGTCAAAGCAGGGCCATGAACGCCAAAATGCATGGAAATGTTTGCAGCAGCTTCATTCGCTATCATTTGAGGAATGGTCATTGGAGGTATACGATCAGGCCCATCCTGCAGCATTTTGGCATGAGATTCGGTAAATATCTCTATGCCTCCTATTCCATTACCCAAGACAACTGCGATGCGATCAGGGTCTATACCACCTTTATTTTGCAGGCTCTCATTCTGGGCAAAGTCTGGAAGCCCCGCATCCATCCAAGCCTGAGTGGCAGCGGCGACTGCATATTGAGAAAAGAGAGCCATTTTTCGCGCTTCTTTTCGATCGATCCATACAGATGGGTCAAAATTCTTTACTTCGGCGGCAATCTTGCTTTCTAGCTTCGATGCATCGAAGTGTGTAATAGGGCCTACGCCGGTTAAGCCATTGATGCAGTTATTCCAAAACTCATCGATCGAATTCCCTATAGGACTTATAATTCCAAGACCTGTCACTGCTACTTCATTTTGCATTCTTGCCTTCTCCTTGTATTAATGAAAAAGTTTTTATATATACAAGTGATAATTTGCCAATAGTATGCGATATAATAGTCGGATTCTGCAAGACGAAATCTCTCACCATCGAATAACCGCAGCTCCATAAGTAAGACCTGCACCAAAGCCAACAAGCATTATGAGATCATTAGTCTTCAAAAGCCCCTTTTCGCTCATTTCTGTTAGAGCAATAGGAATGCTAGCACTAGAAGTGTTTGCATATTCTTCGATGTTGACATAGAATTTGTCCAAAGGAATCGATAAACGTTTGGCAGCAGCCTGCACGATTCGCGCATTTGCCTGATGTGGCACTATCCACGCAAAATCTTCGAGCTTATAAGCGGCTTTATGAAGGAGTCTCTGGATTAAAACAGTGATCGATTTGACTGCAAAGTCATAGACTTTTTTCCCATCCATATAGATGAATGGTACGATTGGTTCTTGGCGCTCAAAAGCTTTAGTTCTTTCGGGTTGAACGAGAAAGAGATCTTTTGCTCCACCTCCTTCGGCTCCAAGAATGAATGAAAGACATCCGCGAGCGGATTCATCGATTCGGGAGAGTACCGCAGCACCTGCGCCATCGCCAAATAAGACTGCTGTAGAGCGATCTTCCCAGTTGACAAATCTACTCAAGCCTTCAGCGCCTATAACCAAGGCATTTCTGCCGTGCGATGCTTCAAGCATGCTTGATGCAATATTGAGCGCATAGATGAATCCCGTGCATCCAGCCGTGACATCGAAAGCAGCAACACCATAAGCGCCGATCTTATCCTGAACAATACAAGCAGTAGCCGGAAAGCCGAGATAGTCGGGCGTTGCTGTTGCCACAATGATATAATCTAATTCTTGAGGGCCGATATTCGCCTTATCTAAAGCGCTCTTTGCAGCTTCTACTGCCATATCGCTCGTTTGGAGTCCATCAGGAGCGATATGACGAGCACCGATACCAGTATGAGAGCGTATCCACTCGTCTGTCGTATCCATGCGCATCGCAAGCTCTTCGTTAGTTATGCGAAGAGGTGGTATATAGGCCGAAATTGATCTTACAACAATAGACATACGGCAATATCTCCTCTTTCTCTACGATAGATGCTCTAAATGAATCATATAGGGCCAATGTTGTCAATATGACAAGAAGAGTAAAAATGTCAAGGTATTCTTGGATATGTCAACTTCTCCGAATATCTCGAATAATCTTGAGTATATAATTAGGACCTAAGCTGGTTTATCGATCTAGAATTTAGCTATGTTTCCCTAAGTCTAGACTCCTATTTGCCGGAAGCCGAAGAAATTGAGGCTTTCTCTGTTGCTCCAGGCAGATGAGCAGCCTCCGCTGCTACCATTGGCTCTTGCAATTTCTTGGGTATAGATGTTCCACCTTCAAGAAGTTCAGCGAATTCGGACTCTTCTATAACTTCTTTTTCGAGCAATACAGAAGATATATGATCTAGCAAGTACTTTTTTTCTGTAAGCATATTGACAACATGTTGGTATCGCTCATTGATCATAGAGGCTATAGTCTCGTCGATGTAGCGTTGCGTTTCTTCACTATATTCTTTTGTTGCAAATGGATCAGAAGCTTGCTGAGGGCTTAATAGTCCGGAAGATCTTCTTGTCAAAGCTACATTCTTGAATTTATCGGACATTCCGTAGTCGGTAATCATTCTCTTGGCTATTTCCGTCGCATTGGCGATATCATTAGAAGCTCCAGTGGAAATAGACTGAAATACCAGCTCTTCCGCAGCTCGTCCGCCAAGAAGCACATCTATCTTACCAAGCAATTCTTCTTCAGTGATTAGATAGCGGTCTTCGAGAGGCATTTGAAGGGTGTATCCGAGTGCTCCATAGCCTCGAGGTACAATGGAGATTTTTCTTACTGGATCGGCACCTGGAGTGAAAGCAGCTGTTATCGCGTGGCCTGTCTCATGAACCGCCACTATCTGCTTTTCCTTTGGATTTATCATACGATTCTTCTTTTCTAGACCAGCAATTACCTTTTCGATGGCAGCTTGAAAATCTTCTTCTTTGACTTTTTTCCGGCCAGCGCGAACCGCTAGAAGAGCGGCCTCGTTGACAACATTGGCAAGATCAGCACCTACGAATCCTGGAGTACTACGAGCTATTTTTGATAGGTCGACCGAAGGATCCATTTTAATATTCTTAGTATGAATCTTGAGAATTTCCTCGCGACCTTTCATGTCTGGCTTATCTACCAATACCTGACGATCGAACCTTCCAGCTCTCAAAAGGGCTGGGTCTAGCACATCAGGCCTATTTGTTGCAGCAAGTATTATGAGACCGCTTGTCGAATCGAAACCGTCCATCTCTACTAGCAACTGATTAAGCGTCTGCTCTCGTTCATCATTCCCTCCGATGAACCCGCTCGCTCGCGATTTTCCGAGTGCATCTATTTCATCGATAAAAATGATACAAGGAGCCTTTTCTCTGGCTTGCTTAAAAAGATCGCGGACTCGGGCAGCCCCGACTCCAACAAACATTTCGACAAAATCAGCACCACTCATCTTGAAGAAAGGAACATTGGCTTCACCAGCGACTGCCCTAGCCAACAAGGTCTTTCCGGTTCCTGGAGGCCCCACAAGGAGTACTCCTTTAGGAATCTTACCGCCAATTTCTGTATATTTTTGGGGATTCTTGAGAAAGTCGACAACTTCTACCAATTCAGCCTTAGCTTCATCGACTCCAGCTACATCCGCGAATCTCGTCTTTATGTCGCCTTCCGCGACGACGGTAGCCTTATTTTGACCAAAAGCGAGTACATTAGAATTGGATCCCATGAATTTGCTCATGATAGCACGCCAGAAGAAAATCATTATGGCGAATGGAAGTATCCAGTTGAGCAAAAGCGAAAGGATTGTGCTTCCTCCACGTGGAGATGCCGAATATACAACACCTTTTTCGTCTAGCAAAGATGTGAACTCAGGATCGCTGACCGGAACGGTCTTATAAACAACGCCCGGCTTTGCAGATGGCGGAAGAGGAGAGGATGGTTCTGCTGGATTGGGTTCCGTATAGCCTGTATAATAATTTGCATCGATTTCAACCCTTCTGATCTCGCCGGTTCTGACCTTGTCCTTGAATGTCGAATAAGGAACAAGAGTCGTATCGCTCTTGAAGAGAAAGTAGTTGAAAAAGGAGACAGCTAGGAGTGTTATGAGCACATATCCTAAGGAAAACCTGAACTGAAAGCCTTCTGGCATTCCTGGCTTTTTACGATTATTAGTATTCTTATCGGTTTTTCTTTGCTGATCGAGTTTCCAATTATTCTTGCCTTTAGATGGCATCATTTTCTCCTATAAAAAGATTCATCGACTATCTTGATTATAGACTATTTGCATACTTATCGTAAGCAGAAACCGTGACTACTTAGTAATATACTGATTTTCATTCTATATGGCGAATACCCTATTCCCCATTTAGGTATGAAGCTTTTTAGATGATTTATCTAAAAGTCAATTGATATGCTTGACCAGGAGAGATTGTTTTTTTATATTTCAAATCGGTTCTCTACCACAAATCATCTCGGAGCATTTATTAGGAGGACATATTTATGGCCGTAAAACCCATTGGGGACAGAGTGCTTATCAA
>DMNL01000158.1 GCA_003452735.1 Spirochaetaceae bacterium | reverse complement strand
GGCAAAGAGCAGTATTACCTTTGATAATTTATCGAAAAATCCCAAAATTTGGCCTTTTCTATAATCACTTTGTTCGAGCGAATGGGGACGCCTTCGTTTTCGAGAAGAAATCGCTTCATCGCAATTCCCCCTTGATATCCTGCAAGATTTCCATTTGATGCTACTATGCGATGACAGGGAATTAGAAGAGGAAGCGGATTATGTGAGAGCGAGCCTGCCACCGCTCGAAAAGAGAGCTGTCTCCCGCAAACTTTCGCAAGTTCCTTATAACTGCTTATAAAACCGAAAGGGATAGTTGCCTCCATCAAGAGCACCTTTTGTCTAAATTCCGGTATTTTGAGATGTGAAAGGGAATCCTTGATGATGTTAGTAGGTGGCTGCACTGGACAGCCTGAAAGCATGTTCAAAATCAATTGCAAAATCAGTTCGATATGTTGAGGCAGGGGAACTTTTTTTCTCCATTGCTCTAAGAGATAGAAATCACTCTTTGCTTGGCTTATTTGAGATACCCCCTCTTTAGGAAGATAGATACGGTTAACTCTTGGAGAATCTATGTCTTGCCAGATAAGAAGAATATCTCCAAAAGGAGATGGAATATTATAGTAGAATGCTGGCAAGTATTGTGGCGATGGCAAAAAAGTTGTCCCTGGGCTTTTTATCATATTTGGACTATTCATTCTGAGAATGTCTCCTAAGATTATTGGTAAATATTTTTCTAGCCCTGATTCCTAGGTTGTCAACATTTAGAGGCAATGCTATCCAATTGTGGGTTGCTTTTTCTGCAATTCGTTTCTCAAGCACTTCATTCAAGCTCTTTGTAGTGCTGGATGCGATGATGGGTGCCTTGGGGACGGAGGTTTCGAAGATTGCCATAATAGTAGGACCAGAGCCTGAGATACAGATCATCTTTGCACCTTGTTCGAGGCATGCAGTTTTTACTATGTCAAAATCAGGAATAAGAGGTCGACGATATGGTTCGTGGATTCGATCTGAACATGCACAGCTTAAAAGATTCAGATCAGCCTTAAGAAAAGCCAGAGCTACAAGCGCTGCATGAGAAATACCGTGAACCACATCTTGTCTTGAATAGGAATCTGGGAGAGCGTTTCGTGCGACGCTTGTTTCAAGAATAAAATCAGGAATGAAAGCCATGAATTGCCAATGTTCAGGAGCTGGATTCTGACTGATTACTATATCCTTTTCGGTGAGCGCCGCAGCTGTAAAACCACCATAGATAGCTGGAGCTGCATTGTCGGCATGCCCTTCTATATCGGTTGCTGCTCTAAGAAGAAAATACTGATTTGCTTCTTCGTGTAGAAAGCTTGTTAGATTCGTCAGATCAACCTCTGTCCCTGTGCAATCTGTTAGGTTAGCCTCTGTCCCCGTGCCGCCCGTCAGATCAACATCATCAACCTCTGTCCCTGTACCAGCTACTGTGCCAGCTAGATCTCGTAGACTCTTGATTGTCTTTCCTGAAAGAAGAAGTGCGGCTGCAGCACCAGCCACAGCAAGCGATGCGCTTGACCCAAGACCTCTAGCCGGAGGAATACCCGTAATGATCTCGGCAGAGATTTTGGGGACGGAGGTTTGTAATAGCATACAGCTATGGCGAAAAGAGCGTAGGAAAAGATTGTCCTCGTTGGCCCATTCTACAGGGCAGCCTTTGATCTGAGTTCTTTCGGCTCGCTCCAAACGCACAATATTAGAAAGAGACAATGCTATTCCAAGGCAATCGAAACCTGGGCCAAGATTTGCACAGGTAGCAGGGACTTCGATCTCTATCATGAAAACCTCACATTGTTGATTTTCTATAGACTTGCGGTTTGGCAGTCTTATTAGCAAAATCAGCCAAGACTGATTCTAGATTCGACTCCTCAACGATCATATTATGATTTATTTTAGCGGTGACAAGATCAGCAATAGGCTTGGGTACAGAGATACCCGTATAGCTTGAAAGCTCAAAGGCTAGCGAAAGTTCATTATGAGCAATGGGTGAATTTTTAAGATTGCTTTGCAAAGCTGCAAGGCAGGATGCTGGAAACTTAAAGGGGCTCGCAGTTGCTGCGATGACAATGGGATTGATTGCCTGAGCTTCGATAATTTTCCTATCTTTTTGATGATATTGGGAATTAACGAAAACTTCGTGAGCAACCTTGCAAGCAACTGCAGTGTGAGGATCGACAAGCAAGTTATGGATTTCCCACATATGACGAATGCTCTCTAGTGTCTGAAAATCATCAGCCCACCCCGTATAAAAGTCCGAGAGATTACTCGCAACTTGCTCAGGAATTTGGAAGAAACCTTCATTTTCGAATCGATGCATCAGTCTCAATACTAATTCGGAGTTCTCGCCAAAAGCATGATAGAGCAGTCGCTCGAGATTGCTTGAGACTAAGATGTCCATTGAAGGACTTAGCGTTTTGTTGAATGCTCTTCTTTTATCATAGATGCCCGTTGCGAAAAAATCATAAAGGATTCTATTAGAATTGGAAGCGCAGACTAGTCTCCGAATGGGCAGCCCCATCGCCTTGGCATATCTTGCTGCAAGAATATCACCAAAATTGCCACTTGGAACAACTACATCAAAAGATTCGCCACAATTAATAGCACCTGCAGAATATAGGTCTCGCCATGCTTTTACATAGTATACGATTTGAGGCAGAAGCCTCCCTATGTTGATGGAATTGGCGGAGCTGAGCCGAATTCCAAAAAAAGGAGATCTAGGATCTTTTGCGCTTTGGAAAATATTCTTTACTGCTCGTTGAGCATCGTCGAAGGTTCCCTTTAGTCCAATAACGCATCGATCTTCAAGAGGGACGGAGGTCATCTGCAGCTTCTGGATTTCACTTGTCCCTTCTGCTGGATAGATCACTGCGATGCGGATTCCTTGTTGTCCACCGAGCCCTGCAAGAGCAGCCGATCCAGTATCGCCCGATGTTGCTGTAAGTACGAGGACAGGTTCATCTATTCCACATTTCTCGAGACTTTTGCTTAAAAGTCCTCCAAGAATGCTCAGTGCAAGGTCTTTGAAGGCGCATGTCCTACCATGAAAAAGCTCGAGCAAAAAAAGCTGCATCGATTCTTTTTTGCCAGCCAAGTCATTCTCGCAATTTGGCGATCCTGCATTCGATAGCAATACTATTTCCGGTGTATCGAACATCGATTTTTTGCCAGAGCTAGAGTAGGCTTTTTCGATAAGGGGACGGAGCTCGGTCTCGCTCCAATCGAACCAGGGTGATAGGACTAGCCATGCGAGCTCGGCATAGCTTAGTTTTGGCTCAAGAATTGCTTCAGGGCTCAATGTGGGGATGTTTCGAGGCACAAAAAGACCACCATCTTGCGGCATGCCCTGCACAATCGCTTCGGCTATGTTGACATCTACTTTAGCATCCCTAGTGCTCGTATATCGAACGACCATACATAGAGCATACAAAACTCGCAAGAATGAGAAAAGCCCGCGCAAGGCTTATTCTCTTGCAACGGGCTTATGTCAGTGCATTATAGTGATATTAGTGCAACGCTCGATACTCATATCTTATTAAAATCGAGTGGTGCTGAAGATTCTCGTTTGCCGAGTTCAGCATCTAGCAGATATAGTCCCTGAGGAGAATTGCCAAGGAGATCTATCTTTTGGATTATCTCGGTGGCATTTTTCTCTTCCTCGACCTGCTCGTCAATATACCACTGAGCGAGTATCTGTGTCGCATAATCTTTCTCTGCAATAGCCATATCCATGATTTCACGAATACTAGCAGTTAAGCTTTTCTCATGGGAAAGCACATGCTGGAAGAGAGGCTTAATTTCATTTTCTTTGAATTCTGGGCTATCTATTTTGGTATAGGAAACTACGGCATTCTGATCGTGTAGGTATTCTGCAAATTTCATAGCGTGAAACATTTCTTCATGATACTGTGCTGTGAGCCATTTCCCCACTCCCGTATAGCCTAGCTCATTCATTTTTGCAGCCATAGCGAGATAGAGGTAAGCTGAGTACATTTCTCTATTGATTTGTAAGTTGATTCGATCGATCATTTTCTGTGATAACATATCATTCCTCCTAATCTATTCCGATAGCATCAACGGATTTCATGGCAAGGCCATGTGCTTTAAATATAATGTTTTTTATATAAAGCGCAAAATAGAAGATAGGATTTATCTAAGATTTGCTATTTCTGCATGTCTAAAGCAGGTTATAAGATGATCATTGATAATGCCAATGGCTTGTAGATGGGCATATACTGTGATCGATCCGACAAATGAAAAACCGGCTTTTTTCATTTCATTGCTGACCAGATCTGAAAGTTCTGTCTGTGTGGGGATTTCAGAAATATCCTGCCAATGGTTGACAATTGGGCGGCCCTCGACAAAGTGCCAGATCCAAGCATCAAAGGAACCATATTTTTTCTTGATGTCGCAGAAAGCGCGAGCGTTTTTGACAGCTGCTTCAAGTTTTCGTCTGTTTCGTATAAGCCCAGGATCTGAAAGCAAGCTAGTTATATCTTTCTCGCAAAAGCTCGCGACTATCTCTGGCTCAAAATTCACAAATGCTTTTTGGTAAGCTTCGCGCTTTCCGAGAATAGTTCGCCAGGACAGACCCGCTTGCTGGGTTTCTAGAAGCAAGAATTCGAAATGAGTTTGATCATCATGAACTGGGCTACCCCATTCTTCATCGTGATATCGGATATATACTGGGTCATTTCCACACCATGGGCAGCGAATCATAGAAGCAGAATATCATAAGCAAGAAAGAAGGTGGAGATGTTGATAATCTCCTTGCAAGTGCAATATATTTGTTTAACATAAGCTACAGATTTAGTAGTTTCAATGTAGATTGGCAGCTAGAGAGGATCATATGAGAAAATCGAAAATTGTTACCATCGCTTTTATGATGATCGTTGCTATATTGAGCCCTTTGCTTGCACAGAATGTGACTAAGGAAGTTCATGCTGAAGCCGGTGAATTGCACGCTCTAGGCGGAATAGGTTTTGGTTGGCGAGGTTTTGGAATAAGTGGAGGAATGGAATATATGCTTCAAAAGTTGAATATTCCGAACTTTCCTCTTTCGCTGGGTGTGATGGGGATTGCCGGCATGGATTTTGGAAAAGGTTTCGATCTTTCTGCAGCTACTATGGCAACTCTTCACTGGAGCATGAAGGCTTATAAAGATTTTCCTAAATTTTTCAAGAATTTTGATTGGTATCTTGGTCTAGGTATGGGCGTTGGCATCGTCTCTGCTTTTGGTTTTGGGATCTCTACTGGAGGCGGGCTTTCCTATTATGTCAATGATAAATTTGCTATAGATCTACATTCTTACTATATCAATTATTTTGTAGGCGGTGGTTCCGGTTTTAGCGAAAGCATCGGGATTCGCTATACTCTGAAATAAGTTCAAGTTTTTGTCTTTTCGTTTGTCATTGTTGATAAGGATATTTGCAGTGCGCTCGGATCCTGATTAGAGCTATGCAGCAGAGCTATGCTGCTCTTTTGTAGGCTTTCGGCTTTATATTGACCTTTGCATGACAATCGCTCTTATGAAAGCTCTGTCCCCGAGCACCCGAGCATATTTCGTGGATACCCAAAAGATATTTCCATCAAGGAAATACATGGAATATCGGTGTGATACTGGTGATAACTTGCGATGTCTATTCTGGCAAGAGCATGCCGGCTCGGAATTGAAGCGTGATGATTTTCGATCCTGAATAACTTGCGTAGAAAGTCATAGTTGCAGGTGCAAGTCCGAAAGCGCGCGCTTCGAATGAAAAGGACAATCCCGCCGCCCAGTCATAGATGCGAAAGCTCTCATCCGATGTGCTATTCCAGCGCGTATCGAAGAATGGAGCCAGTTCGAAACCTTTCAGGAGCAAGGCTTCAGAAATATCAAGGTATAATTCATGTGGCGAAAATGGAATTTCCACATTTGTGATTAAATTGGAGGTCACTACTTTTCTTGCTGCTGAACTTCTAAATCCATCGTATTTGGATTCCATGAACTCCTGGTTATTGAGCGACACCTTCGAAAAAGCACGAAACTTGGGGCTAACCCATTTGGAATCAAATCCTCCCTGGAGAGAGCCATACAAACCCGCTGCATTTTGTAATCCAACAGAGTTTTCCGCAAAACCTCCTAGATTTGCTGTGTACCACGGCTGGATAGGAGGGCCAAATTTTTTGTATTTTCTCGGTATCGCCGTATGAAAAAATGCGCATGTCTGCCAATTTGCAATTGAAAAATCCATTTTTAAAAAAATATCCCCGCCCGCTTGAAATCCAATTTTTTTCTCTTCGTATACTTTCATCAAGCTCGTACGCCCTGCGATTTCCCAATATTCTGTGTTGTGCGACAATATCGAAGTAGGAGTATAGTCCCCCCAGAGGCGGGTCGTAAGCCATACATTAAGACTATCTATTGGATTCACGCGCAAGGCTGTTTCAATGGCCCAGACCTTTCCCGGATCTGGGTAAAGGGCGTTGAAATAAGATAAATCGGACTTGAATTTTGAATATGAAAAAGAAAGCGATGCTCCAATGCGAGCCTCTGTCCCCGTCTCCCCAGGCATCAATGTAAAGGGATCAAAAAGCCTTAGAATCGGTATACCTCTCAGTGTAAACGAGGTGGAAGGTTGTTGGCCACTTTGGAGGTCCCTAATAGTCTTGTTAAGATTTTCATGCATTTTGCTGCGCAATTCTAATAATCCGGAAGGGGGAGCATTTTCTAGCTCTTTCCTAGAAATGAGATCTAGTTGCTCAAGAGCATTCTGTGCACTTATTTCGCCTTTTTTTATAATTATGTCAGGGTCAGTAAATTGCATATAGGATAGGTTTTCCACATCATTGCGGATTACCAAGGCCTTAGATCTTTCTATTCCTGCCATGCCCGCACGAGTTTTTCCTATATCTACGGAACGGTTGATAACTGTCACTGGACTCGAAAAGTTCATCGCTCGGTTATAGAAGGCAGTTGAAATCACAAGGCGGTTGCTGAATTGGAGGGCAGGTTCGACAGGCGCAATAGTAGTGGCTCCTGCATCGATAAGGATGAATTGGTCGAATGCTTGGGGCTCGAAAACAGCTGGCATTGCAAATGCGCTTGCCATGACAAGATCAAATGGACCTTCCGCGATCCATATCTGTTGTCGAGACTTGAGATCCTCAGCTGTTATGATAATTGGAATCGCTGTCTCAGAGACATCCAGTCTGCCAATTATCTTCCTCAGAATAGCCCTGAACATTTCGGTATTGATGAGGCCACCATTTGTAGGTATTATTGGTGTAAAGAAAGACTCGAGCGGGAGCGCCTGAATTAAGAATTCAATGTCTTGTGGTGAATATCCAGCAGCATATAGCATGCCTACAATCGCTCCCATGGAACTTGCTACAATGAAATCTGGGTAAATACCGGCCTTTTCCAGTGTTTTTAGTACGCCAATATGCGCATAAGCCCGCGCCGATCCTCCACAGAGTACAATTCCAAGAGGAGGGCGTGGTTCATTGTCCTTGCTTTGATCGAACTCGAGGGACTCTGCTCTTTGCTTGAGCCTTGCAATAAACGTTTCTTCTCCTAAGAACACCGGTTTTGTTATATTACGAAGAGTATCTCCTTCCGGGAAGGCATATTCGAAATTATTAAGGGACGAAAGCTCTAAAGGAAAAGGCGAATCTTGTTGAGCTTGAAGATTCGAGGTTGATAAGCATATTAAGAGAAGCGATAGCAGAATAAGGGGCATCTGACTGCGAATTCTATAGTCATTAGGAATAGGTTTCATTTCCTGTTAGTATATATTGATATTAGATTGACACGGAAGAGTATTTTTGTGAATTTTTGAATATTGCATGATTATTTCGGCTGTCATTGTGGCAAAGCGATTTTTGCATGCTTCTATTGGTGTTTTTAAATAAAAGACAATCGAAGCCTTGGCAATGCCTCGACAAAGGCAATGTAGATTTGCTATTCTTTTTCTGTGGAAAACGATGGTTCATCTAAAGGGGACTCTGATTATTTTATATGCATAGATTTTATAGGTGTTGAAGCAAAGGGGATAGCTCTAGTATTTGCGGACGAGGTGCAAAATGATTTCTGAAATCCTCGTCCTTTTAGCTCTCATTCTGATAAACGGATTCTTCTCTCTCTCTGAGACAGCCCTCGTATCATCAAGAAAGGCTAGGCTCAAGGCCGAAGCAGATAAAGGTAAAAGTACTTACAAGCTTGCCCTTAATACACGGGAATCTCCAAGCCGCTATCTTTCTACAATACAGGTAGCAATAACACTTATTGGAATACTTATAGGCACAATAAGCGGTACGACTTTTTCGCAGCTTCTAGCCCGATGGCTCTCAAGATGGTCTTTTATTGGGAGATATGCCGATTCTATAGCTGTGGCTATTGTGGTTTTAGCAATAACCTTTCTCTCTGTAGTTATCGGCGAACTCGTTCCAAAATCGATAGCGCTACGCAATCCTGAGTATATTGCTGCTCTTACTATAAAGCCCATGCATGCTTTGAGCATTGTCTTTTATCCTATTGTAAGATTTCTCTCTTCGGTTACCGACAGCCTTACGAAGCTTCTTAGATTCTCGCATAAAGCCGAGACTGCTATCACTCCGGAGGAAGTAAGGATTCTATTAGAACAAGGAGAAAAATCAGGGGTATTTGAGGCTGCTGAGCGCGAAATGATGGAAGAGGTGTTGAGTCTGGATGATAGGCGAGTCACAATGTTCATGACACCTAGAACCGAAGTAGTAACGCTGAATGTAAAAGATTCTCGAGACTCTCACATCAGGGCTATTATCAAAAATTCCGAATATGGATATTTGCCTGTAGTCGATGGAGACTTGGATCACACAATAGGTATGGTATCGGTTAAGCGAGCGCTTACGTGTATGGCAGAAGGTTGCTTTTTATCTTTAGAAACATGCATGGAGCCAGCGGTGATGATACCAGAGTCATTATCGGGTTTGCAAGCACTTGCTATTCTCCGCGATGCAAAGAAGTCGGCTGGTCTCATAGTCGATGAATTTGGGGGGATTTCAGGCATTGTAACTATAGCCGATTTGCTAGAAGCTATTGCAAATCTTTCGGAAATAGAGACAGAAGAGGCTCCTCAGATTTTAAAGCGAAGCGATGGCTCCTATCTTGTGGATGGTTCGATGCCAATCGATGAATTTGCCGAGAATCTAGGTATCAATCTCGATATTATTTCAAGTGAGGATTACGATACCGTTGCTGGTTTTGTTCTCCATTGTGGGGGCTCAATTCCTAAAGCTGGCGATATAATTGAATGGCCTCCTTTAAGAATTGAAATTGTGGACATGGATGGAAAACGGATCGATAAAGTATTAGTACAGAAATCCGATTAGGCTTTTATTTAGGTTTTTAACATGGATAGAATTGGCTCTAGCTTTTAAAGTCCGAAGGTCTAGAAAATCCATTTTAACGCCTTTTTTTGAAAATCAAGTGTTTTTGAAGCATGAAATTGTAAAAAATAGATACAACGACATCTACAACAAGCCTTGTTAGCTTATAGTCTATCTTGCTGAGAGATGTAAGGGCAAAAGTTCCTGCGGATTTTAGGGCGATACTGCCTAAGACCACTGGGAAAAACATGCCAAGCTGCTGAAGAACGGAAAATTCATATTGTGCATCATTTGAATAAAAGCTCCATTTTCTATTCACGCTGAAATTTACAACCGCGCCTACAATACCTCCAGCGGCGATCGAGATAGTATAATGGATATGAAAGGCTTCTGTAAGAAAAATCATTGTACAGTAATCAATTACGCCACCAACAAAAGCGGATATTTGTGCTTTTGAGAAAGTAAGAGCTGAACGCAGCCAAGACAATGTTTTTTGTTTATTCTTTGTTATTTTCCGCAATTTTTGATTCACCCTTTCTGTTTTCTTCTTCATCACGCTCATTGGCAACTTTGGCTAGTTTTTTGAATTCAGAAAAATTTGAAATCGCTAGGATGATATCTGCTATTGCAGCGAGGTAGACGATACTTCCATTGAAAAGAACTTCAATTACAAGAAAAAGAGAAATAAGAATCCTGGTTTCGGTCGGGCTCAATTTGCCTGCGTCGATGGAATAGCTACCACCGATCTTATAGCGAAGCAAGGCGATCATTATTTCTAGACCATAAAGTACGACAAAGGCATATCCCAAAATTTTTTGGAAGCTATTTGCGTAGATAGCAAATCCAAGACCGATAAGTACGATACCCAACCAATCTACCACAAGATCGAGCATAAATCCGTACCATTTTCTTGGCTTTTTTCTATAGTAAGCTACTCGTCCATCGAGTGAATCTCCGAACCAGGAAATGACAAAGCCGGCAACGCCAATAAGAAGAAAGCGAGTGTCAAATAGTTCTGCAAGAATGAAGCTTAAAAAGACAATCACATTTCCTAAAAACCCTATTGCTGTGAGCATATTAGAGCTCATCCAGGAAGGTATATATTGAACTAAAAAGGCAAGGGCTTTTTGTTCCTGTTTTTTAAGTAGATTGGTTCTTATACGATCATGGGAAATGATTGGTAATGTATGATCTATTGAATTTTTCTTTTGTTTCATTCCTATCTTGGCATTACCTTTATCCATTTTTTGCCTCAACATCTCTCTTTACTTCAATTGAAGAATCTTTAACAATTATAACCGAATGGATTTTTGTCTGGCAATGGGCTCTAAAAATACATATATTTTAGATATGTGTCAATAAAAGAGTTTGATATTATTTGGGCATGAGGCTATGAACAAGAAAAGGCTTTTATATATCGCTATCTATGCGATCGGGATGGCATATATCGAGGCATCAATTGTTGTATATCTGAGAAAACTTTATGGAATTTCTGATTTGATGATAAGTGTGCCAAGCTTCGATCCTCAAGTATCGATCATCGAACTGGGGCGAGAATTGGCTACGCTCATTATGCTTTTTGCTATTGGCTTTGCCTCTGGCAAGAGATTTCAATCACAGATTGGTTTTTCCCTATATGCATTTGGTCTCTGGGATATTTGGTATTATATATGGCTTGTCGTTTTTATCGGATTCCCTCATTCATTCTTCGATTGGGACCTGCTCTTTCTTATTCCGCTCCCATGGTGGGGGCCTGTGATTACGCCGGTTATGATCTCAGTTCTCATGATAATCAGCGGAGCGAGGCTTGCATTACTTGAGGAGAGGGGATTACTTGTGAAACCTAGATCAGTTGACTGGATAATGCTCTCCATTGGGGCTTGCATCATGTTGTATACCTTCATGAGCAATGCAATTGGGAGTTTGCCAACGAGTGTGGATAACTTGAGCGATCTTAGACCGAGCTCATTCTTATGGTCAATTTTTCTTGTAGGATATGTAATTGCTACCTATGCAACCTGGAGAATTCTATATAAAAGTCTGGATGAACCAGCGATGCACAGGAGCGTCAGGAAGTAGTTCAGGGTGAAAGGTCGCTGCGACTATCGAGCCTTGGCGAATCATTACGGGCTCATCCTGATACATTGCAAGGACTTCGACTTCTTTTCCAGAAGCGAGTATGCGTGGGGCTCGTATGAATATTCCTTCTATTTTGCCTATGCTGCTTATGATGGTTTGTACTGGTGCATGAAAGCTGTCTACTTGACGCCCATAAGCATTGCGCTTGACCCTAATATCAAGGAGACCGAGGCTCATTTGATTATTTCCTACGATATCCTTTGCGAGGAGAATTAGGCCAGCACAAGTTGCAAGTATTGGCATCCCATTTACGATTCGGCGCTTTAGTTCGTCGAACATGCCGAAGCGTTCGAGGAGCATGCTCATGACCGTGCTTTCACCTCCAGGGATGATGAGTGCGGTCAAGGACTCCAGGTCGGAAAAGCGTCGAACCTCTACAATATCGCAGCGGGGGAATCCAACACGCTCAAGGGCTTTGCCGTGAGCTTCATAGTCTCCCTGAAGCGCGAGAAGTCCTATGCGATGGCTGCTCACCAACCCCTCTCTGAGATTTTTTGATTCTCAGCAAGGTCATCGACGCCGATGCCGACCATCGGTTCGCCGAGGTCCTCCGAGATCTCTGCAAGGATTTTTGGATCTTTGTAATGGACAACTGCTGATACGATGGCTTTTGCTCTGCGTTCAGGATTGCTTGATTTGAAGATACCCGAGCCGACAAAGACGGACTCTGCACCAAGCTGCATCATCAATGCTGCATCCGCGGGAGTAGCAACGCCACCAGCTGAAAAATTGGGAACGGGAAGTTTGCCTGTCTTTGCTACTTCCCATACGAGCTCGAATGGTGCGCCTAGCTCTTTTGCTTCAGTCATGAGTTCTTCCTCTGGAAGGCCAATCAGACGAGCTATTCCATCCCGAACTGTGCGCATATGTCGCACGGCTTCAATAATATCGCCTGTACCCGCCTCTCCTTTTGTGCGAATCATGGCCGCCCCTTCGCCAATCCGTCGCAGGGCTTCTCCTAGATCACGGCAGCCACATACAAACGGCACCTTGAAAGAATGCTTATATACATGAAAGCGATCATCGGCTGGAGTAAGAACTTCGGATTCATCGATAAAATCGACACCAAGAGCCTCGAGTATCTGGGCTTCTACAAAATGACCTATGCGACATTTTGCCATGACCGGAATTGAGACAGCATCTTGAATTTCTTTTATGATTTTCGGATCTGACATGCGAGCAACACCTCCCTGGACTCTGATGTCAGCTGGGACGCGCTCGAGAGCCATCACCGCACAAGCTCCTGCCTTTTCGGCAATTTTTGCTTGGGCAGCATTGGTTACATCCATAATGACGCCGCCTCTGAGCATTTCGGCAAGTCCTACTTTTATATGCCATTGTTCGCTCTGTCGGTCGGACCATAATTTTTGTTCCATAATATTATCTCCTCACTGTTAGCGGTGTGGAAGGAATCTGCTTGGTTGCAAGTCTAAAGAGTAGCGAAAAAATACTTATTACGCAAGGGTTGGAGAAAAGGTTAAGGGTGTCGAGATTCAAGCCATTGCTCTTTAAGCAAACTTTAATGCGATCTTGCCTATTAAGATGTTTTTAGCGCGATTCTTTCAAATGTCTAAGCAGAGTCAGTATTCGATATCGAAAATTTTCCCTGGATTCATAATGAGATTTGGGTCCCAAGCGCGTTTGATTGCCTTTATTAGGTTCAGTTCGACAGGACTCATGAATCGTTTCATGAAATCCTTGCGCTTTAGCCCGATGCCATGCTCGCCTGATATTTTACCGCCAAGTGCGGTGATCGATTCGTAGAGTGCAAGGAGAGCCTGTTGCTCTATGCGTTGCCATTGTTCCATTGGCATCTGTGGATCCTTGACGAGAGTAGCATGGAGATTACCATCGCCTGCATGACCATAACATGGTATTTCAATGCCAAACTGTGAAGAGATGCGCTCAAGTTCTGGCATAACGGCGGATATGGCGGCTGGTGGCACTACTATGTCCTCGAGGCTCTGAACCGGGCAATAGACTTTTAATGCTTCGGCTATGTTCCTGCGAATAGCCCAGAGGCGCTCTTGGGTTGTGCGGTTGTCAGCGACATATACTTCGATAGCGCCTTGTTCCATGCATAAGTCTCCAACTGCCTCAGCTTCGCTTTCGACTATAGACTGATCTCGTCCATCCATTTCGATCAGCAGCATCGCACCGCATTGAGCATAGGGCAGATTTTCGTTTAGATAGGCGCAGGATGTCTCCACGCTCCGGCGATCCATGAATTCGATGGATGTCGGAATTAGACCCTTTGAGAGAATCACGGGGACGGAGGATATGGCTTCCTGAGGGCTTCGATAGAGTACAAGCAGATCGGATTTTGCGGCCGGAAGACCAATCAACCTTATTATGGCAGCAGTCACGATGCCAAGGGTACCTTCGGAGCCGACAATGAGGTGCACTAAATCATAACCCGTGACATCTTTTGCAAGCTTGCCTCCTAGCCAGACTACCTCGCCTGTTGGTGTAACGAATTCTAGGCCAAGGATATATCGAGATGTCACGCCATACTTGATGGCTTTTCCTCCTCCTGCATTTTCAGCTATGTTTCCACCGAGCATACAAGTCTCCAAGCTCATGGGATATCCTGCGTAGAAAAGCCCTTTTTCTTTGACTAGGTTATTGATTTCGTTTGTCACGATACCGGTTTCGACGGTCATTGTAAGGTTATCGTAATCGATTTCGCGCACTTGGTTCATCTTTTCGAGCGACAATACTATTCCGCCGAATATGGGAATGGCACCTCCAGAAAGGCCGCTGCCTGCGCCGCGCGGCGTGATGGGGACGGAGGTTCGATTGGCAAGCTTGACGATTTCGGCTACGGCGGAAGTAGACCTTGGAGTCACCACCACTTCTGGCATATGGCCATATTCTTCTTTGGAAGTTTCGTCGTGCGAAAAGATTTCGAGCTGAGCTGGGTCGAGGAGGACATTTCGTTCACCAGCAATATTGATGAGTTCGCTGATTATGTCTTTGCTGACAGGATTATATTTCATGCTGAGCCTCTGTGCTTAAGATTTCTGAGCGGGGAAGGTCTGGCTCTTGCAATTTTGTATCTTTGGTTTGACATGGAGAAAGAGAAGAAGAGGGGGATGAAGAACCATGCCCAAGGCTAGATACAGACCCAGGCCTAAGCACAGACCCAGGACTAAATCCAGGATCAAGCCTAGGCTCAGGTTTAGACTCAGATCCAGACGAAGAGCTATAGATTGATTTCAATTGCGCCGTGAGCCGCGGCAATATCTCGAAGAGATCCCCTATTATGGCTAGATCTGCGACTGCATGTATTGGCGCATCTGGGTCTGTGTTGATCGAAATTATTTTCTTAGCTGTTCGTATACCCGCCAAATGCTGAACGGCTCCCGAAATACCTGCGCATATATAGATTTCCGGCGAGATGGTCTTGCCGCTAAGGCCTACCTGATGTGGGTAGGATATCCATCCACGATCTACAGATTCACGGCTTGCGCCCACTGCTCCGCCGAGAGACGAAGCCAGCTCGCGGATGAGCTTGAAATTATCGGCTTTCTTTAAGCCTCTTCCACCTGACACAACGATTTGTGCACTTTCCAGGTTTTCGAAATCCTTAACATTGCTCTCTAGAGCTAAAACTTGGACAGACAAAGCCAAAGAATCCGAAATAATTTTGCCTAAAGATGAATCATCGATTACATGTATTATGCTGCCCCTGCGGCCAAAGTCCGGTGGGAGCGGCTGCATGGAGTGAGGTCGTACGGTGGCCATCTGCGGCCTGTGGTGGGCGGTTTTTATGGTGGCCATGATATTCCCTCCAATGGCGGGACGTGTCTGGAGAAGAAGTCCGCTGCCTTCTTCGATGGAGAGCTCGGTGCAGTCCGCAGTGAGCCCAGTGCCGAGTTTTGCAGCAAGATATGGCATTAGGGTTCTTCCAGTTGTAGTGGCAGCTCCTAGAATGACTTCGGGTTTTCTGGCGCAAGCGAGCTCAAAAAGCGCTTCTGCCCATAACTCACAGATGAAGTCTTCCAAACTTGGGCTTTCGACTAGAATGACGCTATCAGCGCCATGAGCAATCAGCATCGCAGCTTCATCTTTAGATGAGGGGCCAAGCACAATAGCCACCAGGGTTGCCCCGCGGCTATCTGCTAGATGTCTGGCTCTGGCCAGCAATTCTAAAGACACTAGATCGATTCCACCCTTGCGGCGCTCGGTAATAATCCAAAATTCTGGCTTATCGTCCACAATAGGTCCTGATGAGAGCTGTTCAGAAAGAGAAATCATTGACTCCTGCATTGCAGGCTGGCTTTTGGCTAAGCTGACTTTAGTCTCTGATTTTTCGATATTCGCTACCTTATGTATTCCCGAACATCCTCCGTCCCCCATTATTGGACCAATCGTAGAAAGAATGCGGTCTATTGCTTTGTCTATTGCTGCTTCGTCGAGCGCAAGAATTCGCTCTCCGCCGCGCGCTACCTTTGGGTAAAAAATCTTTACTACACGGGTAGGAGAGCCTGCCAAACCCACCGAAGCCGGATCGAGATTTATCTCCTTTGCTCCCCAATGAGAAATTTCTGCACTTCTGGAGAATTTTTTTCCGCGCAGAGTCGGCAAGCGTGGTGAGGCAATTTCCTTGACTACGGTTATTAGGCAGGGGGACTGGACTCTTACCTTTTGATAGCCTTCTTCGGTAAGGCGACGGACGAGAAATGTAAGCGAGCTAGTTCTATTGTGGTCTGATTCAGCAATTCGTGAATCTTTAGTTCTCGATTCTATTTCCAGCGAACTCACATAAGTTAGCGCGGGTATTCCCAACCAAGATGCTACCGCAGGTCCTACCTGCCCAGTATCGCCATCGGTAGCGCGCTCTCCTGCAAGAATCAAATCAAAAGTGCCGATATGTTTTATTGTCTCAGCAAGAACCCTAGAGGTAGCCCAAGTGTCCGATCCTGCAAAAGCCTTGTCCGTAAGCAGAATTGCTTTATCACAACCCATTGCAAGCGATTCCCGCAGCGCACGTTCGGCATCTAGCGGGCCCATGGAAATTACCGTTATATGGGCTCCGAAATGCTCCTTTAGCATAAGCGCTTCTTCAATTGCATACAGATCGAGAGGATTGATAATGCTTTCTAACCCTGATCGTACCATGGTTCCTGTCTCGGGGTCCATTTTGACTTTATCTGTTTCTGGTACTTGTTTGATAAGAACTATTATGTGCATTGAAAAACTCCGGAATGCAAGTATGACACAGGAGTATGACATAGTAGTAGATAGATCCGCAAGATTATAGGGTATGTTAGTGGGATTTGGAGTGGATTCTCGACCAAAAGGATAAGATGGCTGCCACAGCTGATTAGATACCGCAAGCTATTGGCAGCCATCTTGCTATTCTATTATTAGGCTTTTATATCCTGAGCCGTAGATGAAGTGTCTGTCTGCCCTGCTTGCGAGGACGACAGGGCCTGAGCTTCTTGTGTCTCTTTTACTAGTTTTTTAGCTTCGTTTGTTTTCTTTTTCTGTGCCGACAGCTCTCGCATGCGTTTCCATATCGAAGGAAAGAGTAAGAGCATACCAATCAGGATCCCTGCGGCGAAGGTCAATACCAACACAATCGACATTGAAGCTTGGGAAGACCATCCGAAAAACGAAACGGTAATAGGTACGCTATTCTGTACTGCAAAGATGACGGCTAGAATAGCGACAGCAATCAGAAGAACAATGTAAAAGACTCTCATTTTGCCTCCTTATATGGAGTTTCTTAAGAAGGTCTTTGCTCTTTATTATCAATGGTATCAGATTTCCAATGCTCAGGGGCACGCCACAGGCTCGATAACAGGAGTTGCCTAACGAAGATGAGTTCTTTTGGTAGGCGTTCATAAAGCTTTACAAACAGCTCTTCATGAGAAAGGATTTCGTTCGCCCAAAGCTCGCGATCCACCGACATAAGTTCAATAAAGCGTTCCTTTGAAAAATCGAGGCCTTCCCAGTCCAAATCCTCATAGCGTGGCATCCATCCAATGGGACTTTCGATAGCATTGGCTTTGTGGTTGGCGCGATCGACAATCCACTTAAGGACACGTATATTCTCCCCGAAACCTGGCCATATAAAATTGCCATCAGCATCCTTGCGGAACCAATTTACGCCGAATATTAGGGGTGGATTAGGGTTAGAAAGGCCGACATGCAGCCAATAATCGAAGTATGAGGCCATATTGTAGCCGCAAAATGGAAGCATTGCAAAAGGATCTCGCCGTACAAGCCCAATTGCATTTGTAGAGGCTGCTGTGGTTTCTGAACCAAGAGTAGCTGCTAGATATACTCCATAAACCCAATTGAATGACTGATAGACTAGAGGATAGACCGTGCTTCTGCGTCCACCGAATATGAATGCCTTTATTGGTACACCTTCGTGACTATCCCAAGCCGGATCGATAGAAGGGCATTGCTGAATCGGAGCTGTAAATCTGGCGTTCGGATGGGCAGCTGGTTTTCCAGAAGCAGGATCCCATGGCTTTCCCTGCCAATCTATTAAGCCTGCAGGTGGATTCTTGGTCATGCCTTCCCACCATATATCGCCATCTGGAGTGAGAGCACAATTGGTAAAAATTGTGTTGGTTCTAATAGTAGCCATTGCATTTGGATTGGATTTTTCGGAAGTCCCAGGGGCAACGCCAAAGAAACCTGATTCTGGATTGATGGCTCGCATTTGCCCATCTTTGCCCGGACGAACCCAAGCGATATCATCGCCTACAGTCGTAACCTTCCAACCTTCGAAAGGTTCGGGCGGAATGAGCATAGCAAAATTTGTTTTGCCGCAAGCACTCGGAAAGGCAGCAGCCACATAGGTTTTTTCATGAGATGGCGATTCAAGACCAAGTATTAGCATGTGTTCAGCCAGCCAACCCTGATCTCGCGCAATGACCGAAGCTATTCGCAGCGCGAAGCATTTCTTACCGAGAAGAGCATTGCCACCATAGCCAGAGCCATAGGACCAAATCTCCCGGGTTTCTGGAAAGTGGACAATGTACTTTGTCTGTCTATTGCAGGGCCATTGAACATCTTTTTGCCCAGGTTCGAGAGGCATGCCAACTGAATGCATACAGGGCACGAATTCGCCATTTTCTCCCAGGGCTTCGATAACTTTCCTGCCCATCCTTGTCATTATGCGCATATTGGCAACAACATAAGCAGAATCGGTTATTTCTATTCCGATGTATGAGAAGGGAGAACCCACCGGTCCCATTGAGAAGGGAATGACATACATCGTTCGACCTCGCATACAGCCTGCGAAGATCTTATTGAGAATACCCCTCATTTCGTTTGGCTCTACCCAATTGTTGGTTGGTCCGGCATCTGATTTGTCTTTGCTGCAGATGAAAGTGCGGTCTTCTACTCGAGCGACATCGCTAGGATCCGACCTTGCTAGAAAAGAATTTGGGCGTTTTTCAGGATTAAGGGGAATAAAGGTTCCCGATGCGACTAGAGAGCGGCAAATTGTCTCATATTCTTCATCAGAACCATCGCACCAATACACCAGGTCGGGTTTGCACAATTCTTCCATAGAAGAAACCCACGAAAGAAGCTTTTCGTTTTTTACATAGGCAGGACTCATCTTAAGCGTTTTCATGAAATTACTCCGAAGATTAAAGATATAAATGTTATTATAGGCTTTTTTTTTATTTTGTGTATGGGGAAGGTTCAATACTGTTACGAACCTTGTGTATTTTCTAAGAGATTTGGTAGTAGAGTATC
>DMNL01000155.1 GCA_003452735.1 Spirochaetaceae bacterium | reverse complement strand
ACACTTGGCTGGCCTGAGGATACGGAAGACCTGAGATATTTTTATCCTACAAGCGCTTTGGTGACAGGATATGATATCATTTTTTTCTGGGTAGCCAGGATGATCATGGCCGGTATGGAGTTTACAGGTCAGAGTCCCTTCAAGGAAGTCTACATTCATGGTCTAATCCGAGACAAGCAAGGCCGCAAGATGTCCAAAAGCCTCGGGAATGGCATCGATCCACTCGATATAGTCGAAGAATATGGTGCAGATGCTCTAAAATTTACCCTAGCTTATAATTGCGCTGCTGGACAGGATATTCTCCTCGATAAAGAAAGCTTCAAATTAGGCAGCAAATTCGCAAATAAGGTATGGAATGCCTCGCGCTATATCCTTATGAATCTCGAAGGCCGTACTCTTCTTGAGGAACATGCTCTTGCCTATAGCGACACCGATCGATGGATTTTCCATAGGCTGAATGAAGCCGCAAAAACAGCTAGTCAGGCTTTCGAATCCTGGCGCTTCAATGACGCCGCCCAGGCAGTCTATTCCTATTTTTGGAATGACTTCTGCGATTGGTATATCGAAGCTTCAAAGTTGTCGACCAAATCTGGAAGTGAATCGGAGAAGGATCGGTCTACTACGATGCTCCTCAGAGTACTGGAAGAATCGCTTAGGCTTTTGCATCCGTTCCTTCCCTTTGTAACAGAAGAAATCTATGGCATGCTACCAAATGCCACAGGACGCCTAATTGTTGCATCCTATCCCGTATGGACAAAAGATCGAGAATCGCCCGAAATCGAATCACAATTCAAAGCTCTTCAAGAGATTGTGACATTGGTGCGTACACTTAGAAGCGAGTTTCAAATTGCGCCCGAGATCTCGATTCCTCTATCTCTTGAGTTTGACGACAGTTTCTCGCATGGTCGATTTATTCAGAATCATATAGAGCTCATAAGTTTATTGGCAGGTGCTTCCTCGGTATTGATCGCTAAGGGCCCAGAGAAGGGGAGTGTATCCTTGGTAGGCAGTGGATTTACTGTCCACGTGCAGGTACGAGGTCTTCTCGATATCGCAAAACTGATTGATCGCCTTTCCAGGGAAGCCGAAAGAGAGAGAGCATACATCGAAAAGCTCAAAACAAAACTTGGCAATCAGACATTTCTTTCCTCTGCCCCTACTCATATCATCGAAAAAGAAAAAGAAAAACTCACGCTTTCCATGGCAAAGGCTGCAAAGCTCGAGCTATATATCGAGGAGCTCTCATGAGTCCGGATGAGAGTAGCCCTCAAGTAGACATTCCTATTATGAGGCTAAATTCTGCGCTTCGTGCCGAGCGCCTGACTATGAATAAGACGGCTATGTTGCGCCTAAAACGCATGCATCTGGCGCCGTATATTCAGCTTGCTACATCTCTAATTGGAAAACCCAGGAGAAGCGGGGGCAACATGTTCAGGCACCAACTGGATACTATGGCCATCCTAATCGACTATGGTTATATCGATTCCGTGCTCTTAAAGGCTTCTCTAATCCACGATCTACTAGAAGACGCTCCGGAAACAAATCCGGATTCCATTCTTTCTATCGATGACGAGTCCATAGATGTATATAAATTGGTCCTCGAAGTTACAAGGAGGCCTGTCGAGAACAAGGCCGAGTTTCTTATTAGAATTCGCGATTACGGAACGCCGCACGCAAGAGTGCTGAAGAGCGCGGATCGTATTTCCAACATGATCAGTCTTGGTTATGTAACAGATGATGTATTCGTAAGGCGATATACCGATGAAACAGAACAATACATCTATCCTATCGCTGAACGCGCGGATGCGCGCATGCTGATGGAATTGAGAGAACTTGTGGCGACGCGTCGCGAATATTTGCGAAATAGAATTGAAATATAGCAAAGACAGCGCCTGTGAAGGCGGAGGAAAAGCAACATGAATAAGAAGTGGACAAGCCAAATGCTTGCTAAAGTTATCGATCATACGCTTCTCAAGGCTACCGCAACCGAAGATCAGATAAAAGCGCTCTGTGCAGAAGCAAAGGAGTTCGGATTCAAAGCAGTCTGTATCAATCCTTATTGGGTTCCGCTATGTGCAAGAGAGCTCGCAGATTCAGATGTTCTCGTTGCAACAGTCGTTGGTTTCCCGCTTGGTGCTAACGATAGTTCCATAAAAGCCGAAGAAGCACGTCTGGCGGTTGCCCAGGGAGCCGATGAGATCGACATGGTAATAAACATTGGCAAAGCCAAAGGCGGAGACTGGGCTACGGTTCAGGACGATATAACGGCAGTTGTACATGCATCTAAACCAGCCATAGTCAAGGCCATAATAGAGACCTGTTATCTGACACAGGAGGAAAAGATTTCCGCATGCAGAGCAGCAATTTCCGCAGGAGCAACCTTCGTCAAGACCAGCACCGGCTTTGGCACCGGTGGTGCAACCGTAGAAGACATCAGCCTTATGAAGAAAACCATAGGCGAAGGAGCCTATGTAAAGGCCTCGGGCGGAATTAAGACTTATGAGGATGCAGTATCAATGCTAGAGGCTGGCGCTTCGCGTATCGGAGCTTCCGCAGGCGTGGCAATAATTCGGGAGGCTGAAACATTAGAGAATAAATAGTTGGAATAGCCATCATATTGCAAAGGTGTGTAATACAAATCTTTGCAAAGGTAGCTAATTGTTATTGACAATCCGCTGCCTCGGCTTTACCATTTATCTGATTTTATGCGATAGATTGGCATAGAATCTACGCATATATAGCATCGAACCTATAATAAGGAGGATGAAGCATGAAAAAAGCGCTTTTGGTGCTTGTCGTCACCGCTATGATCGCGGTACCAGCATTTGCTCAGTTCAAAGTGGGGCTCGTGACCGACGTTGGTGGTATCGACGACAGGTCCTTTAACCAGGGTACATGGGAAGGCATTGTTCGCTTTGCCCAGGATTACAAACTTCCAAAAGGCAACTACAAGTATCTGCAGTCCAGCGCGGAAGCGGATTATGTCCCCAACCTATCGACTTTTGCCGATGAAGGCCTCAATCTCATCATCGCCCCTGGATTCCTGTTCGAGCAAGCGATGACCCAGGTCGCAAAGAATTACCCCACCCGCAAGTTCCTCATCATCGATACAGTCGTCTCTCTCCCAAACGTTGTATCCGCTACCTTTGCGGAGCATGAAGGTTCTTTCCTAGTGGGCGTGGCAGCGGCTCTCAAAGCCAAGGCTGATGGCAAGAATATCCTTGGATTCATTGGCGGCATGCAGTTCCCGCTAATCGAAAAGTTCCAGGCAGGATTCGAGCAGGGTGTCAAGGCTGTCTATCCAGATTGCAAGATCCTCGTGGACTATGCAGGTGACTTTGCGGCCCCCGATAAAGGTCAGGCCTTGGCTCAAAAGCAGTATAATGCCGGAGCCTACATAATCTATCACGCAGCCGGCGGTACTGGTAACGGACTTATCAAGGAAGCAAAAGAGCGCCAGCAGAAAGGCGATAACCGCTGGGCAATCGGCGTCGACAAGGATCAATACGCCGATGGCATCTATAGTGGTAACAAATCCGCAGTCCTTACCTCGATGATGAAGAGAGTCGATGTCGCAGCCTATGAAGTCAGCAAGATGACTATGGAAGGCAAATTCCCAGGCGGACAGGTCCTTGTCTTCTCCTTGAAGAACAAGGGCGTTGGCCTTCCTGAGAACAATCCAAACCTCTCCGCTGACATCATAGCAAAAGTCAAGGAATACGAGGCACTTATCGCATCTGGCAAGCTTGTTGTCTCGGAGATTCCAGGCAAATAAGCTAAAAAGCAGACTTTGGAAGAAGAGGAAGCGCCCGAATCAGCAATTTGCTAGAGCCTAAAATGCTTAAAAAACCAGCTTTGTGCGGATTGCTTCCTCTGCTCTATTGTTTCAAAAGCCCCCAAAAAGGGGGCTTTTTTATTGCATTTAAGATATCGCGATTCTATAGAAATACCATTTCAAGACCGATTTTTGGATGATTTGCATATTCTGATATACTGAACTGTCTATCATTTCCTAGTTGAATACGACTTGTGTTAGTCTGGGTGCACGACAATTTTGTGGCAAAGATAGCTAAGCGTATTTCTTTTTTATATAGCGAGAATAATCTCGCTGTGATATAATCTTACTTCATCTTAATCCAGGGGGTTTATAGGTGTCTAACATCGTAGAGATGCTTCATATCACCAAGGATTTCCCCGGAATCAGAGCAAATGACGATATCACGCTTCAGGTCGAAGAGCGCTCGATTCATGCACTTCTGGGAGAGAATGGTGCTGGGAAGTCTACACTGATGAGCATCCTTTTTGGGCTATATCAGCCCGATGCAGGAACGATCCGTATTCGCGGCAAAGAGGTAAAGGTAAGCGACCCCAATGTTGCGACCGCTCTCGGTATAGGTATGGTTCACCAGCATTTCAAGCTAGTTCATAACTTTACCGTGACAGAAAACATAATACTCGGCATGGAGCCTAGAAAAGGCCTTCTTGTCGACATGCGCACAGCAGAGCAAAAAGTCGAAGACATCTCGAAGCTCTATGGCCTCGCAGTCGATCCGAGATCTAAGATAGAAGAAATCTCGGTGAGTATGCAGCAGCGCGTGGAAATACTCAAAATGCTCTATCGGGATGCCGAAATCCTAATCTTCGACGAGCCTACCGCGGTTCTTACTCCGCAGGAAATTCACGAGCTCATGCAGATAATGAGGCGATTGGTCGAAGAAGGCAAAACCATCCTCCTTATCACTCACAAACTCAAAGAGATAAAAGAAGTCGCCGATGTATGCTCGGTTCTGAGAAGAGGGAAGCTTGTAGGTACCGTTCCCGTTGCAGACACGGATGAAGAGAGAATGGCCGAGATGATGGTCGGCCGTCAGGTCAGCTTTCATGTACAGAAAACTTTAGCAAAGCCCGGCGATGTACTTCTGCGCGTCGAAGGGCTCAATGTGAAGAATCAAAAAGGTGTGCTTGGCGTCAAGAATCTATCGCTCTCGGTGCGCGCCGGCGAAATCCTCGGCCTCTGTGGTATAGATGGCAATGGTCAGACAGAGCTCGTTCAAGCGATAACTGGTTTGACTAAGGTAGAATCGGGCAGGATTTTCCTTCGAGATATCGATATCACTCACCTTTCCATAAAGGAAAGGTCTGATCTTGGCCTTGGGCATATTCCAGAAGATCGCCAGAAGCATGGGCTCGTCCTAGACTTCACTTTGGGCGAGAATTTCATAATTCACAATTACTACAAAGAGCCTTTCGCGCATTGGGGAATACTGAACAAAAAAGCAATTCTGGAGAATGCACAAAGGCTCATCAAGGAATTCGACGTGCGTTCCGGGCAGGGAGCCATTACGCCAGCTCGAGCTATGTCTGGAGGAAACCAGCAGAAAGCCATTGTGGCTCGCGAAATCGACCGTTCGCCCGATGTATTTATCGTGGTTCAACCGACAAGAGGCCTCGATGTAGGGGCGATCGAATATATACACAAGCGTATCATTGGAGAACGCGATAAAAACAAAGCTATTCTCTTGGTCTCTCTCGAGCTCGATGAGATCATGGATCTCTCTGATCGCATCGCTGTTATCTACAATGGAGAGATCGTCGGCATCGTCGATGCAGCTGAGACCAATGAGAACGAACTCGGTCTTATGATGTCAGGGGCACTTCACAAAGCACAGGAAGCCGCCCAGACAGGCCGAGAACCAGCGCATGTCTAAGGGAAGGGAGGAAGACCGATGTCTACTCGAAAAGAAAAGATAGTGCTTCCGCTTATTGCTGTGCTACTTGGATTCTTGCTGGGTTCGTTGATCGTCATACTAACTGGTCGTTCTCCAATTTCTATGTATGCTGCCATAATAAAGGGATTCTCAGGCATAGACATAATAAATGGACAACCGATCAACACTCGCTATATTGGTGAATTCATAATCCAGGCAATGCCGATTATTCTCACGGGTTTATCTTTTGCCTTTGCTTCGCGTACTGGCCTCTTTAGCATCGGCGCCGAAGGCCAGCTGATGATAGGCTCGATCTCGGCTACAGCAGTTGCGCTTCTCGTGCAAGCACCGAAGGCGATTCACCTGCCACTTGTGTTGTTGGCGGCTATTGCGGGCGGAGCGCTTTGGGGTGCCATTCCTGGCTTTTTGAAGGCGCGATACAACGTGCACGAAGTCGTCGTTACCATAATGATGAATTACATTGCTCTGCATTTCAATAATTATGTAATTCTTAACATTTTTGGAAGTGTGGATAGGGTAAAGACCGCGCCCTTCCCCGAAACCGCTCTTCTCAAGTCGCCATTTCTGGAGAGCATAACTCGAAACTCTCGGCTCAATTGGGGTTTCATTCCAGTTCTAATTGCGGTTCTGATATTTTCTTTTATCATAAATAAGACTACCTTTGGTTTTTCATTGCGTGCCGTGGGCTACAATAAGGATGCGGCTCGCTATGCCGGCATAAAAGTAAACCGAAATATCATAGCATCTATGGCGATCGCAGGCGCTTTTGCCGGTCTTGCGGGTGGGGTTATCACTGTAGGAACCTTCAATTTTGGCCGCGTAATTCAGGCGGCGGAAGGCTATGGTTTCGATGGAATCGCCGTGGCTCTGGTCGGAGGGAGTGAGGCAACCGGAATCTTGCTTGCAGGTCTTTTGTTCGGTGGGCTCAAGGCTGCCCAGCCTCTAATGCAGTCTCAAGGCATACCCAGAGAGATAGCTGGAATAATTCAGGCCTCGATTGTGCTATTCGTTGCAATGAAATATGGCATCAAAATGGTGCTCGATAAATTCGAGCGAAAGCAGGTGCCCACAACGGAAGGGGAACGCGTATGACCTTCGAGATCTTTCTTCAGATGTTTCCTATTGCGCTTATGTTTTCGGCGCCAATTATCTTGACAGCCCTTGGGGGACTCTTCAGCGAACGATCGGGTATCGTCAACATTGCCTTGGAAGGAATAATGATGGTAGGCGCCTTTACTGGCGCAACGATAACAGTTCTCTTGGAGAATTCGACTCCTGCGGCGGCATGGATTGGCCTACTTGGAGGACTCCTTGCTGGAATAGTCTTCAGTCTGCTCCATGCTGTTGCGAGCATCAATCTCAAGGCCGATCAAGTCATTTCAGGTACAGCCCTCAATATTTTAGCCGGAGGGCTTACGGTCTACCTCTGCCAGATCATTTTCCATCAACAGAGGACTCGCGCATTTTCTTATGGCATAAAGAAGTTGAGCGTCCCAGGATTGAGCAAGATTCCTGTGCTTGGGAGGATGTTTTTCGATCAGGTGTACCCTACATTTTACATTGCCATTGCCATGGTGCTGCTGACATGGTTTGTGGTGTACAAGACACCGCTCGGCCTTCGCATGAGAGCTTGCGGCGAGCATCCTCAAGCAGCCGCGAGCATGGGTATCAATGTTTCCAAAATGCGCTATTTCGGCGTTCTGGTTTCAGGAGCCCTGGGTGGACTCGGCGGAGCCGTAATGGTGCTGACGGCGGATATCCAGTATACCCTTGTGTCTATTCATGGCACAGGCTTTATTTCCCTTGCTTCGCTGGTATTCGGTAGATGGAATCCCTTCGGAGTGCTCGGCGCCGGATTCTTTTTCGGGTTTTCTACAGCCCTATCTTTTTATGCGAAGGATATTCCGCTGCTTTCAGGGCTCCCAGGAGAATTCTTTTATATTCTGCCCTATTTGCTCACCATCATCGCCCTTCTATTCTTTGCAGGCAAATCGGTAGGACCCAAGGCAGCCGGACAGATCTACGAATCAGGGGAACGTTGAGAAGGGCATAATAATCTTGAAGGAAGCAAAAATGATCGAAGTCGACCAGCTTCAAAAATACTCGCTTTTTGGGGGCATCAGTCCCGAACAGATCGAAACGATCAAGCCTCTGCTTGGCACAGAGCATTTCGAAGCTGGAGAATGTCCGCAAGTGGAAGGGCAGCCCAACGATAAGATCTATTTTATTCTGAGCGGTGAAGTTGAAATAATAAAAAAGGGGCTTGTAATAGCTCATCTCAAAGAGGGGCAAACCTTCGGCGAGATGGAGCTTCTCGATATCATGCCGAGCATCGCCACTGTGCGCGCCACCACTGCTCTTGAAACCGTGACTATCTCTAATCGCGTCCTCTACGATATCTTCAAACTCGATCTCAAGGCCTTCTCTATGATGATAATGAATCTTGCGCGCGACCTTTCGCGGAGATTGAGGCGAATGGACGATATTGTATCTAGCGAAGGGAAATACTGAGATCCGATGAAAAGAATCCTAAAACCAAAAATTATTTTCTAGCGATAGCAGTGTCATAAAATAAT
>DMNL01000067.1 GCA_003452735.1 Spirochaetaceae bacterium | reverse complement strand
CGGTTTAAAGGCTGGAGATGAAAAAATTATAACAAAAACATTCCCTGATGATTTCGAGTTTCCGGAATACGCGGGAAAAACAGCGACCATAAAGGTCTTAATCAGTAAAGTAAAACATCAAGACCTTCCAGATCTCGATGATGAATTAGCTCAGGATGTTTCTGAAAAATACAAAACCCTCGACGATCTCAAAGAAGCTGTCCGCGCTCACCTCATGGAAGACCTAGAAGCAAAGCTTCGCAAAACAAAAGAAAATGCCATTATGGATGAACTCCTCAAAAGAACGAATATATCTATTCCACGCTCCATGATTACTGCTGAGCTTGCAATGCGGTGGGAATCGCTAAAACAACAGACAGGTGTCGATTCCGATGAGCATTTGGAAATGCTTCTGGCAATGTCCGGAAAGACTCGTGAGATGATTTTCCAAGAATGGGAACCTCTAGCAGAGAAGGCGCTTGCAACAAATATTCTTCTCGATAAGCTAATAGAAGCTGGATCTTATTCTTCTTCCGATGAAGAGGTCGACGCCGAAATAGCTAAGGAAGCAATTCATAGCACAATGAGCCCGGCCGAGATCAAAGCGGAGTATGAAAAGCACGGTACGATAAAGTACATCAAAGAAGATATCGCTATGCGGAAGTTTTTCGACAATATTTTGTCTTCAGCAACGATCAAAGAATCGGCTCCCATGTCCTATTTGGACTTTATGAAAGGAAATGATTAAATTTTATTTTGGAGCTCGAGAATTGAATCTCGATTATGACAAATCAATGGGCGCTAAGGAAATGAAATGTCCGAATATATGAGCAATCTTGTTCCAATCGTAATTGAACAAACCGGTATTGGAGAGAGATCCTACGATATCTATTCGCGTCTTCTCAAAGACCGAATCGTTTTTATCGATGGCGAAATCAGCGATATTATTGCCGATTTGGTAATTGCACAACTTCTTTTTCTTGAATCTCAGGATCCTTCTAGAGATATTTCGATCTATATCAATAGTCCAGGCGGATTAGTGACTGCAGGGCTAGCAATTTATGATACAATTCAATATATAAAACCCGATGTACAGACAATCTGTATAGGACAAGCATCGAGTATGGCTGCTCTCTTACTCGCCTGCGGAACAAAGGGGAAGCGCTATGCTCTGCCCTCTTCTCGTATTCTAATACATCAACCATGGGGCGGAGTTTCTGGTCAGGCAAGCGACATCAGCCTTCAAGCACGCGAGATAATTCGCTTAAAAAAGCTGACGATCGACTACTTTGCGCTACATTCGGGCCAGCTAATCGAAAAAGTTGCCCAAGATATGGAGCGTGATTTCTATATGAGCTCTCAAGAAGCTCTCGAATACGGAATCGTCGATACGATCATGGAGCCGCGAAAGCATGGCAAGGAATAAGCAATTCGATCTGGAACAAGAGACATTCTGCTCTTTCTGCGGGAAAAGCTCATCCTATGTCCGCAAGATGATTGCAGGTCCTGGGGTCAACATCTGCGATGAGTGCGTCCGTATATGCAGCCAAATCCTCGATGAGGAAGAACAGAGAGTAACTGCTAATTTTCTTACAGAAGTACCAAAACCAAAAGAGATCAAGGAATTCCTTGATATGTATGTCGTAGGACAAGAATATGCGAAGAGAGTCCTTTCAGTAGCTGTTTACAACCATTACAAACGACTTGTGCATAAGGTCTCGGCCCCTTCTCCAGATGTCGAAATCGAAAAGTCGAATGTATTGCTCATTGGGCCGACTGGATCAGGCAAGACCCTACTTGCGCGCACACTCGCACGTAAGCTCAAAGTGCCTTTTGCTATGGCTGACGCTACTACGCTCACCGAGGCTGGATATGTAGGCGAAGATGTCGAAAATATCCTCCTTAAGCTTATTCAAAATGCAGGTGGAAATATTCAAGCGGCTGAACGCGGCATAGTATACATCGACGAGATAGACAAGATTTCCCGCAAGGGTGAGAATCCCTCGATTACACGCGATGTATCTGGAGAAGGCGTCCAGCAGGCCCTTCTCAAGATAATCGAAGGGACTATCTCCAATGTTCCTCCCCAGGGAGGACGAAAACATCCGAACCAGGAATATCTTCGCATCGATACTACCAATATCCTCTTCATCTGTGGTGGAGCCTTTGTTGGACTAGACAAGATTATCGAATCGAGAGTTTCTAGTCATGCCATGGGGTTTGGTGCAGATGTAAAGGCAAGACATGAAAAAATACTAAGTCAGCTATATTCAGAGCTGCAACCCGACGATCTTATCAAATTCGGCCTTATCCCTGAATTTGTCGGACGCTTGCCGGTAAAGGTTGCGCTGGATGAGCTTACAAAAGAAGACCTCAAACGTATCATCGTTGAACCAAAAAATGCATTGCTTAAGCAATATGAAGCCTCGATGCGGCTTGATAATGTAGAACTGGAATTTGACAATGCTGCAATAGATGCAATTGCCGAAAAAGCTATTGCTCAGAAGACAGGAGCGCGTGGTCTACGCGCTATTGTTGAGAAGATTATGGTGGATATAATGTATTCGCTTCCAAGCGATAATAATGTAAAAAAAGTAATTTTGACGCGAGATGCGGTAGAAGGCAAAGGCAGCTGCATTATCGAATATCGTCAAAAAACAGCCTAAGCGCAAAAATCAATGGGGTGGTTGGCTGTTCTCCGTTGGAGACAGCAGCCTGAGAAATACCCATCGAACCTGATCCGGATAATACCGGCGGAGGGATAAGATGATGCGTAAAAAACAATTCATCGCAGTTTTCGAAGTGATAGCAATGGTTTCCATTGCAGTCGTTACAGGATGGGCGCAATCAAATGCTCAGTCAAAACAACAGAATTCTGAGTTGATCGTCTGGACTTATGATTCGTTTATTTCAGAGTGGGGGCCAGCTCCTCTAATTGCTCGGGCTTTCCAGGAAGAAGCTGGAATAAAGCTTCGCTTTGTATCGAAGGGAGACGGTGGAGCGCTTTTGGCCGCGCTATTCGACCCGATAAACAAGCCTAGCGCCGATATAATAATAGGACTCGATGATAAACAGCTCGATAAAGCCTTAAAGAGTGGCCTTTTTATTCCACTCTCCTTAAAAAACATTTCAGAAATCCAGAAAGATTTATTGCTAGATACAACAAATAGGCTTGTACCTTTCGATTTTAGCCAATTTGCGCTAATCTGGGACTCTCAAAGTGGCATCGAGCCACCTCGATCATTGGAAGATCTGACTAAGCCTATTTATCGCAAGAAGTTAATAATTATGGATCCAAGAACCTCTACTCCGGGTTTGGGTTTTCTAGCATGGACAGAAGCAGTCTACAAGACTGATTGGAAAGAATATTGGAAAAGACTTGCTCCATCCGTACTTGCAATGACACCGAGCTGGGATACTGGATATGGCCTCTTTACCAAAGGCGAAGCCCCTTTGGTTTTGAGCTATTCCACGAGCCCCGCATACCATAAGGCTTATGAGAACTCTGAGCGCTATAGAGCCCTTCAATTTGCAGAGGGACATCCAACCCAAATCGAATTTGCCGGTGTACTCATATCTAGCCAAAAGAAAGAACTTGCTCAAAAATTCCTAGACTATCTATTATCTGCGAAATGTCAGGCTTTGCTGCCTGAAACACAATGGATGTTTCCTGCTAACATCAAAACTGAGTTACCTCCATCATTCTCTATCGTGCAAAAATATCCAGCCTTGATAGCTACAATAAGAGATCTCGATCATGATCCTTCGACGGCGGCAAATCTACTCATTGGAAATCCATGAGAACAAGGATTTTTCTATACCTGGTGCTATGCACAATTCTGATCTTCTCTTTGGCCCCTCTCATTGCCTTCTTGCAAGCCGCCTTTTTTGGCTTAAGCGAGGCAGAAAGCAAGACTGAGGCCATTAAGACCTTTTTAGACTTCTTTAAACGCATACCAGAATCGACAATAGCAAAAAGCCTTTGGTTCACGCTAAAGCAATCCATTGCCAGCACTGCTCTAGCAATAGGCCTTGGGCTACCTGGAGCGTGGCTGACAGCAAGATTCCGATTTCCAGGAAGGAAGGCTCTTCTGTCTTTAGCTGCTATACCATTTTGTTTTCCGCCAATATTGATTATTCTCGCATTCATATCTTACTACGGAAAAGAAGGACTGCTTTCAACAGCTTTTTCGCTGATTTTTGGTTCAAGAGGAGAATACAGAGGAATTCTCTACAGTTTTTGGGGACTAGTCATTGTGCATGCCTTCTATAACTTCCCAATTGTTGTGCACCAGATTTCTGCATTATTGCTGCGCATTCCAAATACTCCTCTCGAAGCTGCAAGAACACTTGGAGCAAAAAAGCTAAAAGCCTTTCGAACAGGTATTTTGCCTTGGATTATGCCTGGAATCGGCCAATCAGCTGGTCTAATCTTTCTATACTGCTTTTTTAGCTTTACTACCGTGCTTGTATTCGGCGGTCGCGCTGGGACAACACTTGAAGTCGAAATATACCAAGCTCTACGATATCGTTCAAATCTAGCCCTTGCAGCAGTCTTTTCTGTTATTGAGAGCGCTTGTGCGCTTTTAGGAATATGGATGCTAACGAGAATTAAGGGCAAGACATATAGGACAGTGAGAGACTTTGGAGCGGCACGCAAATTGGTAAAACCCAAGGGAAAGCAATGGTTTCTAATCGTGCTTTATCAGATCTTCATCATAGTATTCTTTATAGGACCTCTTTTTTCGATCGTAATCGAAGCATTCAGAGTTCCAGCATCATTGAATAGCCCTGATAAATTTGGCTTTGATAACTTCAAGCGACTTTTAACAGGATTCCAAGCGCCATTAACTGGAGCAATCCTTTCCACATTGAAATTGAGCGGAATCGCTGCATTGTTAGCGACTTTTATCGGAATTATTGCATGCTTTAGCATATTCTTTGCGCAGAGAGGAGAAAAAAAGAGCAATATCGTTGCTATGATGATGGATCTGCTGCAATGGCTTCCTATGGCTGTTTCGCCTGCAGTTATTGCTTATGGATGGCTTTTTATATCTGCAAACCATCTAGCTACTTCCGCCCTTATCGCTGCTCAAGCGCTTATTGCATGGCCTTTTGTGAGCAGAACAGTGGGTGCATCGCTTCGTGCAATCGATTCACGAATGCACGAAGCAGCCAAGACACTTGGAGCCTCACCAATAAAAGCTTTTATAACAATAGAGCTGCGTACGATTTTGCCTTCGGTGGCAGCAGCCGCAGCCTTTGCTTTTTCCATAACTGCCGGGGATGTCAATGTGCCACTTATGCTTGGAATGAGCGAGATTGAAACACTTCCGCTTATTCTCTATCGCTTAACCGCAGCTTATAGGTTCAATGAAGCTTGTGCCGCTGGCCTTGTGCTTGGGCTCATGACGGGTATTGTATTCATGCTAAAGGAGAAGGTCATCGATGTCGCTTGAAGTAAAGGATCTGCTTGTCGAACGCAATAGTTTTGTGCTTCGCGCCGATTTTTCTTTAGAGCAAGGGAAAATTCTTGTCTTGCTGGGCCCTTCTGGCTGCGGAAAAACAACTCTTCTTCGTTCAATTGCTGGGCTCGAAATGATAAAGCAAGGCACTATTACCTTGAATAATCTGAGAATCGACAAGTTGCCCACTGAAAAACGACATATCGGATTTGTCTTCCAGGATCTAGCACTATTCGAACAACTTAGAGTCCGAGATAATATTGGATATAGTCTATCAATTCGAAATGAAGAAAAAAGAAAGAGAGAAGAAAGGGTCATTTCCTTGGCTCGCAACTTCAAAATTGAGCATCTTCTAGGCCGCTACCCCTATGAGCTCTCGGGTGGCGAGCGACAACGTGTCGCATTTGCTAGGGCATTTGCTGCTGATCCTATGCTCATGTTGCTGGATGAGCCACTCTCTTCGCTAGATGCACCCCTCAGAAGGGAGATGCGACGTTTTATTCGTGTGCAGCTTTCAAGACAGCAGTTGACTACTATCCATGTTACGCATGATGTGGAGGAGGCCCTGGATTTGGGCGACGAAATCATTGTAATGCGCGATGGTAAGATGATAAGTAGAGGAATAATGAGCGATTTTGAGAAAAAACCAGGTTCTGGATGGCTTGCTCGTTTTATGAACCTTGGCCTTGTGCTTCCTATAATAGAAATATCAGCCTCAAAAGAGAGCCAGCTCCTCGATATAATGACCCCCGAAGAAAATATGTTTCAAGTGAGTCGCAACTTAGAAAGCAATATCGATAATGCATTGGAAAAAGCGATGTGCTTGTATATACCATTTAGCGCCATAAAGATTTTTAGAAAGAACAACAATGAAAAAACAATAAATGTCAAAATAGTTCGATATCTTACTTCAACTCCCCTGGTATCCAAATTAGTCTTAACACTTCCAAGTATGCAGGATTACTTTTTCGAGTTGCCTATGCCCGAGTCGGACTTTCCGATGCCTGCAGAAGGAACGGAAATCGAAATTTCAATCGATCAGAGTATGTGTCAAGTTCTTCCTGATATACCATTATGAGCGGCGTCGATGAGCTTTTGGATATCGATTGCACTCTCTTCGAGCGAATGATTATTCTCCCATGCATAGCGGATTCTTGCTGCACTCCTATAGAGCTCATGGCGTTGGCAATAGATCTCTTCTATTTTCGATTCCCACTCCTCTGACTGAAGAAGTGGCCTTTGATGTCTTTGGTCTTGGAGTCTTCTTTTCAGTTCGGCTATCGATACATCCAGCCAGATAGTAAGGAAAGAATTTTTTAGGATCATGCGGTTAAAGTCGCGCAAAACTACGCCGCCTCCACAGGAAAGCACGAAAGAACGAGGAGTTGCGGCCATTATGGCGAGCTGATTTTCTTCTAAATCTCTAAAATATTCCTCTCCAAAATCGCGGAAGATTGCCGGTATTGTGGTCTTTGTGTTCTCTTCAATTGATCTATCCATATCTATAAAATCGATTCCATAATTGCGAGCAAGAAGACAGCCAATTTCGCTCTTCCCAGAGCCCATCATGCCAATCAACGCAATTTTCTTCATATAGAACCAAATACATCATCGAAGATTCTTAGCCAGTTTCTACCCAGTATTTTCTGGGCTGCTTCATGACTATAACCATGCCTTCTAAGCGCGCTATATAGAAGCGGAAACTCTCCTGCATCTTGAATCACTTTGCCTTCCTGTGGCAAAAATCCATCAAAATCAGAACCTATGGCACAGCTCTCGATACCTCCTATGCGCACTATATGATCGATATGAAGCAAGAAGGCTTCTAGGCTGCAGTCTTTGGGATCTTTTGTGACAAAGTAGGGAACAAACACGCAGCCAATAGCACCACCATGATCGGCAATTGCCCTGATTTGGGAATCGCTTAAGTTTCTTGGATGATCGAGAATTCCGCGAGCGTTTGCATGAGATGCAACAAATGGACCAGTGGATATGTCAGCAACATCCCAGAAACCCTCCTCGCCTAGATGTGCCACATCGACGAGAACATGCATTTCCTCCATCTTCTCGACAAGCTCTTTGCCGAGCGAAGTAAGGCCATCGCTTCCTTCGGCTTTTAGACCTCGACCAAAAGCATTACGTCTATTCCAAGTCAAGCCAATAGCTCTAACTCCGCGCTGATAGAATATATCAAGACTTTCTAGCGAATCTCCTAAGGCTTCCGCCCCCTCTATCGAGAGTATAGCGCAAACGCTTTTTGTCTCTAGAGCTCTATGTACATCTGCGCCATCCTTTGCAAGAAAGAATTCTTTGGGAGCGAACTTCAAGAGAGATTCGAACGAATCGATCATAGCCATGGTTTCGCTGGTTGCCTCCTGAAGTTGTGAATCTTCAAGGAAAATAGCCATGACCTGGCATACAACACGACCTCGGACTAGCTTAGGGAAATCCAAATGCACCGAAGTATTATCAGCAAAAAAATCGCGCGGATTTCTCTCTTCTTTGTTCATGCTCCGACCTGTGATGGCCATAAGCGTATCGCAGTGTGCATCGATCACATAGAAATCATCTTGGTTATTGTTATTCAACATATCTAATACCTTTACAAATCTTTTAATTTTGAAATCTCATCGCGTATTATTGCTGCTTGTTCGAATTCCAGATTCTTTGCATGTTCGAACATAAGTTTCTCAAGCTCTTTTATTAGAGATTTTCTTTGCTCAGGAACCAGCAAGTTGTGTGTGTGCCTAAGCATCTCGATTTCACCTTGAGAAGCTTCTATTCTCTCTTCCTTATGGCGCTCGAGGATATCCTGGATCTTTTTACTAATTGTTCTAGGAGTTATCCCATGTTCAAGATTATAAGCTTGCTGCATTTTTCTCCTGCGCTCAGTCTCCGAAATGGCATTCTTCATAGCTGGGCTTATGACATCGGCATACATTACAACAAGGCCTGCTGCATTGCGCGCTGCTCTTCCTATGATCTGAATAAGACTTGTCTCTGAACGCAAGAAACCTATTTTGTCGGCATCGAGAATTGCAATAAATGATACTTCTGGCAGGTCTATGCCTTCTCGTAATAGGTTTATTCCTACCAGAACATCGAATTCCCCCGCACGCAACTGCGTCAGAATCTCGACACGCTCAATAGTCTCTACCTCTGAGTGTATATAGCGGACTCGAAGACCAAGTCCGCTCAGGTAATCGGTTAGCTCTTCTGCCATTTTCTTTGTTAGCGTTATAATAAGACTTCTTTCGCCTTGTTTAGCTCTCTCGCGAACTCTTGCATAGATATCTTCCATCTGGCCTTCGGTGGGATGAACGATAATTTCTGGATCCACAAGCCCTGTAGGACGAATTACCTGCTCTGCTAGAGTTTTGGATCTCTTAAGCTCAATCTCGCCGGGTGTGGCCGAAACATATATTGTCTGTGACACAATCGACTCGAATTCATCGATCCTAAGAGGCCTATTGTCTAATGCACAAGGCAATCGAAAGCCATAATCGACAAGCGATAGTTTTCGGCTATGATCGCCATTATACATTGCTCCAAGCTGAGGCAATGTCACATGCGACTCATCGATAAAACATATAAAATCCTTTGGAAAATAATCGAGCAATACTCCAGGCCTTTCTCCTGGCTTGCGATTGGAGAGTGGCGCAGAATAATTCTCTATGCCACTGCAGTATCCCATTTCACTAAGCATCTCTATATCATATTCTGTTCGTGATTTTATGCGCTCAGCCTCGAGATACTTTCCATGTTCGATAAAATATCGGTATCGTTCCTCCAACTCATTCCGTATGCTATCTATCGCCCGCTGAACCATGTCTTCCGGCATAACGAAGTGTTTTGCTGGATAGATTATTGCTTCTTCTAGTTCATTCGATGCTTCACCTGTAAGCGGATCTAAGCGACGTATGCGCGCGATGGTATCGAAATCTAGCTCAATTCGATAGGCATCCTCTAGATAGGCAGGAAAGATCTCCAAAACATCCCCACGAATCCTGAAGCGACCGCGCTCTAATACCATATCATTTCGTTCATATTGGAGGCTTATGAGATTCCGCTTAATTTCATCAATATCTATGATTTGACCTCTGTCTAGGTACAACCTCATCTCACGATATAGGTCAGGCGAACCTAATCCATATATGCAAGAGACTGTCGCTACAATCACTACATCTCTTCGCTCCATAAGCGAAGCGGTTGCAGATAGACGCATTCGATCAATCTCTTCATTGATATCCGAGTCTTTTTCGATATAGAGATCTTTGGAAGGGACATAGGCTTCTGGTTGGTAGTAGTCATAATAGGAGACAAAATACTCAACGGCGTTCTCTGGAAAGAATTCTTTGAACTCGCGGTATAGTTGGGCAGATAATGTCTTGTTGTGCGAAATCACGAGGGTGGGTTTCTGGATAACTTCGATGACTTTTGCCATGGTGTATGTCTTCCCAGAACCTGTTACCCCTTTCAGCGTCACATACTTTTCGCCCTTTTTAATGGCTTTTGAGATAGTCTCGATTGCTTGAGCTTGATCGCCCGCTGGCTGAAAAGGAGCAACAACCCTAAAAGGCTTCACCTCTTTCGCTCCGCCAGAACAACTGTAGTGCTCATCTTTTTCGAGCCGCGATAGAATTCGACAGTAACGCGTTGCCCAGGACTTGTATCTTCTAGCGCTGCATATAGTTCTGCAATTTTGGTGACAGGTTTCCCATCGATACTCACTATAATATCTCCGCCGATATAGAACACTGTCGATCTATAGCGCACTGCAGTAGTACCACCTTTGAGGCCTGCTTTTTCTGCATTGCCACCCGAAGTTACTGTCGATATGAGAAGCCCAGTTTCTACAGGTGCGGCTTTTCCGGTCTGGCGTAGATAGTTGACAAGATCTGGGAAAAGTTGAATTACCTGCATCTCGATCCAACCTCTCCTAACTTGTCCATTCTTTATGAGCTGAGGAACAATCCGAACCGCAGTGTCTACTGGAATTGCGAATCCTATTCCCACCGAACCGCCAGATGGTGAATAGATCATGGTATTTATGCCAATCATCTCTCCTCTCATGTTGAATAGAGGACCTCCGGAGTTCCCAGGATTGATAGATGCATCAGTCTGGATCATATTTTGAAGAATAATAGTTTCGCTTTCCTGAATTGGACGCCCTAAGCCAGAGATAATTCCCGCCGTCAATGTCCTCTCAAGACCGAATGGATTGCCTATTGCTAAGACCTTCTGACCTACTTTTAGATCCTTCGATGTTCCGAAAGGAATAGGTCTAAGCTTTTTCCCCGGTTCTGGAGAAAACTTTATCACAGCCAAGTCACTCTCGGGATCTGTACCAATTAGCTTTGCCTCATAGCGGCTGCCATCTGCAAGGCTCACATAGAGCTTATACGCTCCTTCGACTACATGATTGTTGGTAAGAATATATCCCTGCTCATCTATGATGCTTCCAGAGCCCGAGCCTCCACTTTGAGGTACAGGTTCTAGAAACCAATTGATACCTAATACTTCAGTGTTGATGTTGACCACAGATTCGTTGTATTTTTCATAGATAGAAATATTTTCAATCTCATCCGCACTGTATCCGCTCATACTTTGGGCTGAATTCGCAATTTGCAAAGGAAGACCTACAGTTTGATCATCCTGGCTACCTAAGCTAGTTATTTCGGGAAAATACACATCTTCCTCGGTATCTTTGGCAGGTTGAGAAGCCATAATCATCGTAGATTGGCTCTGAGCATGCTTATCAATAACAAAAACAATACCTACAATCGATAAGGCTGTCAAAGCCACAGAGACAGCAATGACCATGCATATCTGCGCCTTTGAATATAACTTCATTTCGAGTACCTCCTTAATTCTCGCTCCTTTTCCCGATTTCTGCTGTCAACAAGCAAAGCTCTTTTATCTAGGATATCTTAGACAAAGGTTAGCTTTCCTTGTGCTGCTTCTTCTTCGCGAGCGAGCATGTATATATAATCAGACAATCTATTGAGAGTGCGCATCAACACAGGCGAAACATCCTCTATTCTTGAAAGAGCGACTACACGACGCTCTGCTCTGCGAGCAATGGTTCTCGCCAAATCTAACGCTGCTGAACCTCCTGTCATTCCTGGCACAACGAAACTCCTTATAGGAATTCGCATTTCAAGTTCTTTGGTTTTATCTTCAATTGTCTTTTCATCATCTTCGTTGATAGGATTATCGAAAGGCATGCTCAGAGATGCCAATTCCCCACCTACTCTAAATAGAAGGCGCTGGATATACTCGATTGCGCAAAGCACATTGTCTTGAATACAGAGATGACGAGCTATTCCAAGAGCAGAAGAGAGTTCATCGATAGTGCCATAAGCCTCAACCCTTGGAGAATCCTTGCCTATTTTTTCACCAGACCAGAGGCCAGTTATGCCCTCATCGCCTGTTTTAGTAATAATGCTCATATAGTAAAATTATACAGACTACGAACAACAATCAAGCTACAAAAAGGCTTTTCTAGACAGAATTAATGCCTTAATAGCGATGTAGCGCGGCTCAAGGAAAGAGTTATGACTACGGAGAATAAAGTAATCCTTTATTTTGGAGCACAAGGAACATGCCCTTACCTTTTCAATAATCATCAAACTCTAATGAACTTACTAGTTTTTCAAGATGAAGTTGACCCTCGATTATATAGTGCCTTGATATCGACTGGATGGAGAAGACATGGCAAAAATATCTATCGTATGGAGTGTCCTAGCTGTGAACTCTGTATCCCATTAAGGCTTGAGCCTATGTCAATACAACTCACGTTTTCTCTGAATAGAATCCTACGAAAGAACAAGGATATAGTCATTATCCCTACTCCGCCAATCTTCCGTGCAGAGCACTTCATGCTATGGCAACGCTATTCTCTATGGAAACACTCCATACCTCTCAAAGACCTCGCAGAAGACTCTTATAACAATCTCTTAGAACCATGGAGTCTAATATTTGAATATCGAGATAATAATGAAGACAGAAAACTTCTAGCAGTAAGCCATGTAGATCCTTTAGATGACGGGCTGTCTTCTGTTTATTTCTCTTTTGATCCCGACGAAAAAGGACGGAGTCTAGGATTTTACTCGATCCTTGCTGAATCCTACCTAAGCAGTTTTGTAAAAAACGCAAAATATCTTTTGCCAAATAAGGAAATAAAGGGAGAATCAGTTTCTTATTTTTATGAGAATAGAATATCGTGTAAACTGGAACCTGGTTATACAAAAAATCAAATCGCAGCAATCGGTTATGAAAATGAGCATTACTATTATCTTGGCTTTTGGGTGCCAGGAGCACCCAAAATGGATTACAAAGCGCGAATATCACCCTTCGAGATATCTATTGCCGATGAAAATATAGATAATCCAAATCCTTGGAAGAGATTTTTTTCTAGGAAGGAAGCTATAACTTATCTTTCAAGGCGGGAATGGCCAGGACTCTCGTTGACTATTCCATAGCCTCATGATAGTTTAATGCAGCATTTTTATAGGATTATGGATGAAAGGACAACTAATGGCATCCGAAGAAAACGAAAAACAAGCAAAAACAGGCAATAAGAAATCCAGCGAAAAAAAAAGCAATAATAAGCAAGCCAAGACCACCCTCAAGAAAACCATAAAGAATCCATTTGTTTATATTGGTACAATAATCATCCTTGTGCTTACTATTATTGCTTTCGTGCTTATTCCAAGCATTAGCTCTGGCACGAGCGCCAGCGGTAAGATTCCTTCTTTTGGATCGTGGAATGGCAATCCAATACAGTATACCTCAGGATCTTATTTTGCCGAGCAGGTATCGCAAATAAATGACTACCTTCGACAGCAAGGCCTTGACGAGACGCAATCACAGCTCTACGCCTATCAAGTATGGCGTCTTGCATATCAAAATACAGTGATACGTACGGCGATCCTCGATTCGGCAAAGCGATCTGGTATGAAAATCAGCGAAGAAACAATAGATGAAGAAGTATCGAAAAATTCCCAATTCCAGGTAGATGGAAAATTTTCCCTGGAAAAATACAATAGCACCTCTGCTGCGACCCGTCTTTCTATCAGAAATAGAATCCGTGAAGATATGCTAATTCAAAACTACTACAATGATCTTATGTCAGCCTCTCCTTCCACAGCTGAAATTGAATTTGTAGCATCTATGGCAAAGCCACAACGCGCAATTCAGTATGTAAACATCTCCTATGCGGACTTCCCTGCAGAGGAAACGCTCGAATGGGCTAAATCTCACGAATCTCTATTCAGGACGATTGGCCTATCAAAGATCACTATTAGCACATCAGAAAAAGATGCAAAAAAAGTCTTAGCCCAAATCAAAGCAAATAGCCTTTCTTTTGAAGATGCTGCAAAAAGTCATTCAAAGGATATATATGCCGACAAGGGTGGCGATATGGGCACTAGGACTTTTTATGATCTTAAAAGCGAATTCCTGGATGAGAAAGATGCAGAGAATCTCATGAGTCTCAAGAAAGGTGAGATTTCACCAGTCTACAAGCAAACTGGTAACACCTGGGCTTTTTACCAAATAAACAGCGAATCGAGTCCTCCCGATTTTTCAAAGCAATCCGTCCTAGATGAAGTAAAAAGCTATATTTTCGACAAAGAAAAGAGTGTGCTGGAGTCTTGGGCTCTGGCAAAGGCAAATGAATTCAAAGCCGAAACCATGAATACATCTTTCGAATCTGCAGCGAAAATTACAGGTCTTCAAGTAAAGTCAGCAG
>DMNL01000162.1 GCA_003452735.1 Spirochaetaceae bacterium | reverse complement strand
AAATCAATACAATCATTTGCAACAACTCCAGGGAATGACTTGGAAATGCGTCTCATTTCGACTTTCGGAATATTCGAATCATTCATAGATCTTATAGATAAAAAAAGCCGGCATGCATTGCTTTGAGCAAACATGCCGGCAGAAAATAATCACTGAACCTTACCTACTACCCCTTCAACAAACCAATCCATTGAAAGCTGTTTGTCGTCGGGGATGACTTCGCCTGCCTTGTAGACAATCTTCCCATTCTGATCCTTTATGGGGCCAGTAAAGATACTCCATCCGCCCAATATCTTTTTCTTTGCATCCTCCACTTCTTTCCTAACATTTGCGGGCACGCGCGGGCTTAGGTCCGAAAGCTTTACAATATCATCTTTCAATCCACCCCAGTAGGCGTGTGTCTTCCAAGTTCCGTTCAATACCTCTTGGATAGTCTTGATATAGTAGGTTTCCCAGTTCCAAATTGCGCTTGCAAGAACAGTATCTCCTACGAATTTTGCCATATCTGAGTCATAGCCGATAGAGAGCTTGCCTCGCTCCTGTGCTGCTTTTTGAGGCTCTGTAGTATCCTGGTGTTGTGCAATGATATCGCAGCCCGCGTCGAGAAGTGCTATTGCAGCTTCTCTTTCTTTTACGGGGTCATACCAGGTATTCGTCCAGACAACCTGGATCTTTGCATTTGGATTGACAGACCGTACTCCTAGAGCGAATCCATTTAGGCCCCTCACGACTTCAGGAATTCCGAAGGCTGCTACATAACCGATCTTATTGGTTTTGGTCATGCGGCCAGCAATAATGCCAGTTAGGTAGCGGGCTTCTTCGATTCGTCCAAAGTATGTAGCCATATTTGGAGCCGTCTTATATCCTGAGCAGTGTTCGAAAACTATATTTGGGAATTCCTGAGCTACAGCATACGTTGGGTCCATATAACCAAAACTTGTAGTGAAGATAACATCGAATCCCTGAATAGCGAATTGACGAATGATACGCTCTGCATCTGGGCCCTCTGGAACATTTTCTACATATTTGGTTTCGATTTTATCGCCGAAATATTTCTGTAGAGCTAGTCGTCCTCGTTCATGCTCATAGGTCCAACCGAGATCACCTGGCGGGCCGATATATACAAAAGCGACCTTTAGAGGTTTTTTTGCCTGAGCCGTGACTGGCAGCACGAGGGAAACTGCCATAAGAAGAGCAAGCAGACCGAGAATGATCTTTCTCATTGGCGACTCCTTTGTTTGATTGGTAAAAACGGAAAATTCCGTTGGCATAAAGTGCCTAAAAAAGTTTAGCCTTCAAATCGCTTGCTGTCAAACGAAATTATCATGGAGTGTTTTTTAGGGAGTGCTCTGTATATTGTCGAATTCTTACCGGCTTGTAACAAAGGCATCCTGGCTTGCGCCTTTGACGGATTTTACCGTAAGAAGCCATTTTTTTGCCTCATCCGATGATGCATAAGGCCCAACCTTGACTTGATAATAGGTTTTACCGCCGACATCCTTTTGCGCAATGATGGCTGTCATGCCACGAGTTATATATTCACTGCGAAGTTTTTCCGCAGTATCTTGTTGCGAAAAACTGCCAACTTGAATCCAATATTCCGTGCTCGATGAGTCAGTTTTTGGTGCAGCAGAAGGTGTTGGCTGGGTTGTTTTCTGTGTTGATGAGGCGCTAGGTGTTGTTGCTGGGCTTGTCTTTGCAGAGCTCTGTGCTGGTGTTTGCGATGTTTGAGATGTTTGTGACGTTTTTGGTGCAACAGCAGTCTTTTGCGATTGCGACTCAATTGGTTGCGAAGGAGTTTCAGCGGTTTTTTGATTTGAGGAAGGAGCAGGAACGATAATCACATTGCTCTGCGGTTTTTGGGGTTCTGTCTTTTCATCTTTGGAAGTGCTGGAAGCCTGACCTTCTCCTTCTGAAGATTGGATGACGATACTTGGAAAGGCAGAAAAGTCATTTGGAGATACCTCTTTGGCAGGCGACCTGCCTGTCAGGTCAAAAGGTTTGGATTCAGACAATTGATTGGGTGGAAAGATAATAAATACAGCAAGAAGGACAATCAATGCGAAGCCACTTACCGCTACAGCAATCCATAGCAATTTTTTTGAACGATCCGACATTTCTAGACCTCTATTTAATTAATATCGGCAAGGTAAATTATTAGGTAAAGCTCCGCTTTCCCTTTATTTCATTTTCTATTTTTTTTAGCAATTCAAGAGCATCGGCCTCGAGTTCCTCTAGAGATTTTAGATTCCAAAGCATATATATAGGGACACTGACATCAGATCTCTTTCTCCAAAGCTCTTTCTGGCTCGAGATTCTATGGAGTGCTTCATCGAAAGACAGATGATCTCTTTGTATCGCTCGATCTATTCTTAGATAAAGTGGCGCTCTAACTTCGATGACCGCATCGCATGAATCAAGCTGTGGAAAACGATAGAGCAATGCCGCATTTATGCATAATTTTTGTATTGAATTCTGTTGCGCTTTCTCTATTTCCTTATCTAGTAAAGAAAGCATTGCGGGATGGACAATATTTTCGAGACTCGTCAATCGCTCTCTATTATTGAATACCAGCGAACCAAGTTTTTTTCGGTCTATGGAACCATCTTCTCTTAGAATAGAGTCGCCAAAGGCATCGATAAGCTCATTGCATACAAGGGGAAGCGCCACATGGCCAAGCTTATCGACATCCGTGACTTTCCAGCCACTTTTTTCGAGTATGCTTGCGACTTCGTTTTTTCCGACGCAATAACCTCCAGTGAGGCCAAGTATGAACATCGACCTTTCCTTTTGAATTACAAATGCATCTCGCCCCAAGATGGAGCCGATTCCATGCTTACCCTAAGTGGAATATCGAGCAGTACAGCATGTTCCATTTCCTCTTTGATAAGCTTCATGGCTCCTTCCACCAGAGCTTGTGGCGCTTCAAATACAAGTTCGTCGTGTACTTGCAGCAGCATATGCACTTCTGGCATTTCCTTCCTAAGCCTTCGATGTACTTTGATCATAGCTATTTTTACTATGTCTGCAGCAGTCCCCTGTATTGGTGTATTGACGGCAACTCGCTGTGCTGCTTGCTGCTCGGTTTTATTTTTAGAATTGATTCCAAGAATCTGCCGCCTGCGCCCAAATAAGGTAAAAGTGACGCCTTTTTCTTGGGCTTCTTTGATCGTTTTTTGAATAAAATCTGCAACTCCTGAATAAGTCGAAAAATATGAATCGATAAATTCCTTTGCTAGGCTGTTCGAAATACCTAGATCTCGCGCAAGTCTAAATGCGCTCATGCCATATATGACCCCAAAATTGATAGTCTTAGCAATTCTTCTTCGATCTGCATCGACCTGATCCTCAGGTATTCCAAAGATAAAGGAAGCAGTCCGCTTATGGATATCGACTCCTTCTTTGAAGGCTTTGATAAGATTAGGATCTTTGGAGAGGTGAGCCAGAACTGCTAGCTCGATTTGCGAATAATCGGCAGAAACAAGCAAATGCCCTGGTTCGGCAATAAAAGCCTCTCTTATTTTTCTGCCTTCTTCTTCGCGTATAGGGATATTTTGGAGGTTTGGATCTCTGCTGGAAAGCCTTCCGGTTGCGGCGCCAGTCTGCACAAAGGTAGTATGAATTCGTCCTTGCGCCGTTGCCAACTCTGCGAGAGGTTCGATATATGTCGTCTTTAGTTTGGTCAAGAGCCTTTGCCTAAGAATGAGCTGAGGAACGGGATCCAAAGGTGCAAGCTCTTCTAGAACAGAAGTATCGGTAGAAAAGCCTGTTTTTGTTCGCTTTTGTACAGGTAGTTTCCTCTCGGAGAATAGCACTTCGGCTAGTTGTTTAGGAGAAGCCAAATTGAACTCATGGCCAACCAGCTGGAAGACTTTGGTTTCGATCTCTGTAAGCTCTTTCTGTAGTTCTTTACCATAGGCACGAAGGCGCTCTGCCTCGACGCGAATCCCGGTTCGTTCCATTTCAGCAAGGATTGGCAATAAGGGCATCTCTATATCATAGAATATATTATGCAGATTATGCGTCTCAATTTCCTTAGAGAGAAATTGATAGAGTAGAAAGGAAAAGTACGCATCTTCCGATGCATAGCGAGTTGCGCTAGCCAAAGGCACATCGGCAAAGGTAAGGCCTTTCGGTACTACATCTTCATATTCTAGTCCATAAATCCCTAGAAAACGTTTAGCAACCGAAGATAGCGAAAAAGAAGGAGCCTCTACATCCAGAACCCATGCGGCTATCATCGTGTCAAAGCAAGTTGGATTTACTTCAAGGCCCGCAGTGTAGAGAACGTTTATATCGAACTTTAGGTTGTGCCCAATAAGGAGCATTTGTGGCTCCTTCATAAGCCTCGATAAAGACGAAAGGGCCAGGTCCTTTGGAATGCATTCTGAATCAGGACTCTTTAGGGGCACATACCAGGCTGAATCAGCATCGAAAGCAAGAGAAAAACCGACAAGTCCCGCCTTAAGCACATCTAGAGAATCGGTCTCGGTATCAAAAGCACAGACAGCTCGTTCAATAGCCTCATCGATGATCCTATCGAGTTTTTCGATCGACAGGACTGCCTCATAATTCGCTTGCATTAGTTGGCTAGGCGATAATCCTGAAGTATTCTCTATAGGTACCATAGAAGCTGCCCCTTGAGTTATTCCTTTAGCTGCAGCCTCTGAAGAAAGCGAAGCTTGCGAAGAATGCACAGCTTGCGTAGAAG
>DMNL01000079.1 GCA_003452735.1 Spirochaetaceae bacterium | reverse complement strand
CCGAAGGCCGCTTTAGAGAAGACTTATATTATCGTCTGAATGTAGTCAACATTCATGTGCCTCCATTGCGCGAACGCAGAGAAGACATTCCACTTCTAGCCATGGCTTTCTTGAGAGAGTTTGCAGATGAGAATGGCAAGCAGATTGAGGGCTTCGATCCAAAAGTCAGGCAGGCTCTCTATACCTACGACTGGCCGGGTAATGTCCGCGAACTGAGGAATTGCATCGAAAGTGCAGTGGTTATGGCTTCTGGCAAGCTGATAACTCTCGATGACCTTCCTCCAGGACCGCGCTCGAGCGGAGAAGCTCGGACTATCAGTATACCAGCCTTTTCATCCTTGGAAGAAGCCGAGCGAATTATCATTGCAGAAACGCTTGCGCTGGTAGGAGGAAACAAGTCTAAAGCTGCCGAGATACTTAAAATAGGCCGAAAGACACTCTATCAAAAAATAGAACAATATGGGATTGGAAAACATGAGGCCAGATCTTCTTCCTCTTCCAGTAGCAGAGAAAAAACAGAAATTCAACAGAATTCTTGATTCAATATAAACTTTTTATGCTTACTTATATTATGCCACGTTTCTTGTTCGACAGTTTAGCACGAAGGCGCAAAATAGCCTTAGTATGGAGCTGGCTCACCCTAGATTCTGTTACCTCAAGTATCTTGCCTATTTCTCGTAAGGTCAGATTCTCATAGTAGTATAGGACCATAACTTTTTTTTCTTTCTCGGGTAGCTCCTGGAGAGCCTCGAATACGACTTTACGGATTTCTTCACGTTCGAGTACCAAGTCGGGATTTTCAATTCGCATCGATTCGAGAGAATCTTCTATGGTATATCCCTCTGCTTCGGAATTCATTGGCCATATCTCCTGCAAGGAAAGAATTGAGGAAGACGCTACTTTAGCCATTATCTTCAAGAGTTCTTTGCGCTCTATCCCCATCTCTTTCGCTATCTCTTCATCGTTGGCAGGTCGCCCGAGCTGACTCTCTAATTTAGCAATAGCGCGCTCTATCTGCTTGGTCTTTCGGCGTATGGAACGAGGTACCCAGTCCAACTCCCTTAAATGATCGTATATAGCTCCACGTATCCGTGTAACAGCATAAGTCTTGAATTTTACATGCTTTTGAGGATCGAATTTTTCTATTGCATCAAGGAGCCCAAATGTCCCATATCCGACAAGGTCTCGATATTCCACCATCGAGGGCAAGGTTACAGATACTTTTCCAGCTACATATTTGACTAGCGGAGCGTAGCGCACAATGATCTCATTGCGGATATGGATGTCTGCAGTTCTTCGGTAGAGTTCCCATAAGCGATCTTCTTCTAATGTTGCATAGTCCATGATCCTTCCTTTCCTATTTACCACTAGAGGATGTATTTGCTCAAATCCTGCTGTTGGACATAGTCTTTGAAGCGCTCATCCACATATGCCCTATCGATGATGACTTTTGTGCCTACATGCTGATCAGCATAGAAGGAAATATCTTCTAGGAGCCTTTCCATGACCGTCTGCAGGCGTCGCGCACCTATATTCTCGCTTTGCCTATTGGCTGCGGCTGCGATCTCGGCAATTCTTGCGATAGCATCCTCAGTGAACTCAAGCTGCACATCTTCGGTGCCCAGAAGCTGAATATATTGGGTAACAAGAGCATTCTTGGGTTCAGTGAGTATTCTCACGAAATCATCACCGGTCAAGGCATCTAGCTCTACTCGAATTGGGAAGCGCCCTTGCAGCTCTGGTATGAGATCTTGAGGCTTGGCTACAGTGAATGCTCCTGCTCCGATGAATAGAATATGAGTAGTATCGATTGGCCCCCATTTTGTGTTGACAATCGTTCCTTCGACTATGGGCAAAAGATCTCGCTGGACACCTTCTCTGGAAACGTCTATCCCCGAAGAGCCTCTAGCTTCCCGGTTCGCAATCTTATCCATCTCATCGACGAAAATGATGCCTAATTCCTGAGTTCGTCTACGAGCCTCCTGGACAATCTTCTCCTGGTCGACCAGATGTTCTTTTTCTTCTGCTTCAAGAATAGGCAAGGCTTCTGCGACACTAACTGTCTTTTTCTTCTTATTACCACCAAATAAGCCCTGCAATCCGCCTAAAGCTATATTCATCTCTTCGAACTGCGTTCCAGCAAAGAGCTCGATCTGTGGGCCCTGGGCCGGCACCAAAATTTCGATCTGCCGCGAATCTAGCTTGCCTTCCCTCAAGAGAGATCGAAATTTTTCTTTTGTTTCCATCCCAGAGCTAGGGATTATCAAAGTTGCTTGAGACTGCCCAATAGGCTCATCAGATTTAGCCAGACCTGGAAGCAGGATATCCAACAGTCTTTCTTCTGCGCGTCTCTTCGCTTCGTTCTCGACTTGAGTCTCCATTTCTTCTTTAACCATCGATACGGCTGCTGCCATAAGGTCTCGAACCATAGATTCAACATCACGGCCAACATAGCCTACTTCCGTGTATTTTGTGGCCTCTATTTTAAGAAAAGGTGCATTGCAGAGCTTGGCGAGGCGACGAGCAATTTCGGTTTTTCCCACGCCAGTGGGTCCTATCATAAGAATATTCTTTGGAGCAATCTCCTCTCGAATTTCTGGAGGGAGGCATTGTCGTCTGATTCGATTGCGCAGTGCAATGGCCACGGCCTTTTTTGCTTTTTCCTGGCCAACGATATACCGATCTAGTTCTTCCACTATCTTATGGGGAGTAAGCGCGTCTTTCTCAGTAATCATATCTCCTCCACGGTAATCTGATCATTCGTATATATGCATATGCTTGAGGCAATCTTTAGGCTTCGCTCCGCAATTTCACGGGCTGAAAAGCTGCCATGGAGCATTTCGGCATCTCCGCTTGCAGTGGATTTTGCAGCCTCTTCTATCCTGCGCGAGGCGTCGAGGTAGGCAATTGCAGCCGCGTATGCATAGCTACCTCCAGAACCTATTGCAATGGCATCTTCGCTTGGCTCTACTACATCTCCCGTCCCGGAAAGCAGGAACATCTTCGATTGATCCGCTACCAGGAGCATAGCCTCAAGCTTGCGAAGTATTCGATCGGTGCGCCAGTCTTTTGCTAACTCGACCGAGGCTCTCGTCAGATCTCCGCCATATTCCTGCACCTTGGCTTCGAAGTGTTCAAATAGCGTAAAGGCATCGGCAGTCGCTCCTGCAAAGCCACATAGCACTTTGCCGTTATAGATTGTACGTATTTTGCGAGCATTGCTCTTGAGCACAGTGTTATTCATTGTAACCTGGCCATCGCCTGCCATTGCAACATGTCCATCTTTTCTAACAGCCAGTATCGTTGTCGCATGTATTTCCATAATTTCCTCTCTTTAACTTATTTAGTCTTTGAACCATGCGGATGCGCCTGTTCATAAACCCGGCGCAAACGCTCCATATCGACATGAGCATAAACCTGCGTGGTTGAGATGTTCGAATGACCAAGCATCTCTTGTACAACGCGCATGTCTGCACCAGCAGCCACTAAATGAGTTGCAAAGCTATGGCGAAATGTGTGTGGTGTCAGGTGTTTCCTAATACCAGCCTTGAGACGCCGCTTCTCAACTATTTTTTCAGCACCACGAGAACTCAATGGTCGACCTCTTGAATTGACAAAGATCCTATCATGTTCTTCGATTCCATACTTTCGAATAACAGCTGCTCTATACGGCAGATATCGGCTCAGCGCTTGGTTTGCTGCATCGCAGAGGAACACAAGACGCTCCTTAGCGCCCTTGCCTTTTACACGGATTGTAAAGTTGTTCATGTTTAATCTTGAAAGCCGCATTCCACATAGTTCCGAAACACGGCAGCCTGTAGAATACATGACCTCCAAAAGAGCCCTATCCCTTACATCTAAAAAAGTTTCACCCTCGATGCTTTCAAGAAAACTATTGATCTCTTCTTCAAAAAGAAATGATGGAAGACTTCTTCCTGTCGGCACATTTTCTACTTCTCGCGCTGGATCCTTCCCTTTTTCATGAAATTTCATCCGATATCTATAAAAACCGCGTACCGCAGATAAAGCCCTGTTGATAGATGAAGCCGCTCTTTTCTCCATCACAAGGGTACCAGCAAATGTTCTAATATCGCTTGCATCTGCCTCATCGAGGTCTTTTCCTTCGAGAAATACCTCGTATTGCGCGAGATCCCGCCTATATGCTTCCACTGTCCTAAGCGAAAGGCCTCTCACAGAACCAAGGTAATCAAGATAGTCCAAAAATCGCGCATCCATGATTCATTACTCTCCGCTATTGTCTCCACTCTGTTGACTTGAGTGGAGGTAATCACAATCTGGGTTTATGCAAACCTTGTAATGACCAGTCTTTTTGTCGTATTTTTCAACGAGAAACCAGCCGCATTTTGGGCAAGTAGCATTTGTTGGCTTATAAAGGGTTTTAAAACTGCATTCGGGATAGTTCGAGCAGCCATAGAATTTCTTTCGTCTACCCTTATTCGAAACACGCGGAACGATATCGCCTCCGCATTTTGGGCAAATAGCCAGCGGTACGGATTTAGTGAATGTGCATTCTGGGAATCCTGAACAAGATAGAAAATACCCAAACCTTCCTAGCTTTTTTATGAGAGGACGGCCGCAGATCGGGCACTTTTCATTAGTCTTCTCATCCAATACCCCATGCATATCCTCTAGGGCATTCAAAGCGTTTTCGACTTTATCCACCAAGGGGAAATAGAACTTTTTAAGTTCACTTACCCAATCGATTTTCTGCTCTTCGACTTTATCGAGCATAGATTCCATCTCTGCAGTAAATCCAGTATTGATTACTTCTGGAAAGTTTTTAGAAAGAATGTCATTTATTATTTTGCCAAGCTGCGTTGGGACAAGTTGGCGTTTATCTCTCTGGACATAATATCGCTCAATGAGAGTCTCGATCGTTGGCGCATAGGTAGAAGGCCTTCCAATTCCTAGCTCCTCAAGAGTTCGCACAATTGAGGCATCCGTGTAGCGCGAAGGGCCCTGAGTGAAATGTTGTTCGCTTTCAATTTTTTCTACCAGGAGCATTTCACCTTTCTCGAATGGAAGATAATGGCTTGTTCGTTCCTCCTTGGAAGCCGCGAGGCGAATTACTTTATAGAACCCCTCTTCTATGAAACTAGAGGCTGAATTACGAAAAATTCCATCACCAATTTGAATGTCGGCAGTTAAGGTCCGAATCACTGCGGGTTTCATCTGAGAAGCAACGAATTGTTCCCAAATGAGGGCGTACAACTTAAGTTGATCGCCTCTTAGGTAGCGTCCTGCTTCATCGGGAGTAATATCCACTCGAGTAGGCCGTATTGCTTCATGAGCGTCCTGAGCTGCATTGCTTACTGAATATCGAATAGGCGTATGCGGAGTCTGATTGGGAAAGTATTTTGTAAGCCATTCATGTGTCTCATGGAGCGCGGCCTCGGAAATCCTCGTAGAATCCGTCCTCATATATGTGATGAGTCCAGTCCGCTGATGCCCCATGTCTACGCCTTCATATAGCTG
>DMNL01000169.1 GCA_003452735.1 Spirochaetaceae bacterium | reverse complement strand
GGGCATAAAGCTGGGATATGCTGGTCTCGCGGTACTTAAGTAGGTTCTTGGCCCAGGAATAAGACATAAGTGTTTGCAAGATTACGTTTAGCAAGTAAATAATAAAGATGAAACCAAGCACGAGTTGAGCACGCTGTGTGGGGAAGGATCGACGACTCTCTCCTTCGAACAATACTTGTTCTGCACAGGAAACCAGCTTTGGCAGTAGAAAGTTTGAGATGAGCACACCATCCTGTGGACAGAGAATAGCTATTGCGGAGTTGCGCTCAGGATAGATGACGATTCGCGATGCATAGCCTCGAATCGAGCCTCCCTGGAAAATAGAGCGACCTTCTTTGTTCTCGATGATACGCCATCCAAAACCAGTATCTCCATCCTTGTAGAGTGGCTGATAAAGCATGGGTGTCTGTGCTGAAGAGAGCCCAGGGATTCTCTGGCCATGCTTTGGCGATACAACGAATCTCAAAAATTTTGCAAGATCTTCGCTTGTGGTTACTATGCCATCGGAAGGCGCTGCATCATATGGGAATTTTTCTACATAGGGAAATGTAAGGCCAAAAAACGAGCCAGCACCCACCGCGATACGCAGCATGGAGGAGGGCTCGGCGGTAGTAGATCGCATGTCAAGCGGAATAGCGATCATCGATTCAAGGAGCTCCGAATACTTCATACCCGAGGCCTTTTCCAGAATTGCACCTACGATTCGGTAAGAAAGGCGACTCCGTGTATATTTTTCTGTAGGAAAATGGGAACTTAAAAATAGATCTGCGTCTGGTAGACCTGCCTCGAGACCCATTGTTTCCGGATCGAATTCTGGAAGGTCTTTCTCTGGAAACGCAACACGATGCGCCGCAAGAAGGCGTAGAGTAAGTGGCAGCTCTAGAGAATCACCACCAGCTGTTCTTGCTTTGAGCGAACCGAGTTCTGGAATAAAGTGAGTAATTGGCACATCGAGAGATATTTTTTTTTCGTTTACGAGCTGTGCAAGAAGCGTCCCCGTAAAGATCTCCGACGCTGGCCCGATATATAAGGGGGTAGAGGTATCTAGAAGATTTCGCTGTCCATCAAAGCCATAGGCTTTATTGAAGACGATTTCTCCACCCTTGATTATTGCTACCTCATAGCCAGCAATTCCCTGGCGTACTCGCTCGTTTTTGAAAAGCGAATCGAAATCTCTATAATTCTCTGGTCCTAGGTCTGGGATGTAGAGAGCGGCAAGGATGATTACAGCGACAAGAATCCATGGAATTATTCGGCGCAGAAACTTCATCAGTCACTATCGTAGCAGGAGCGGGCTAGTAGAGCAACATGGCTCCAGTTTCCTAGATTATAGCGCTTCAAGCTGGAGTGTCTAAACTATAGTGCTCCAGAGTGCTCCAGACCTTAGCGCTCCAAACCTCTTACCTGATGAGTGGACTCTTAACTCAGAGAGTAAAGAGTAGATCGCCATAGGTGGGGATCGGCCATAAATCTTGAGGCACAATGCACTCTAGTTCGTCACAAGTTTCTCTGAGCTCATCCATATGAGGGGCAACCGAGTCTCGGAATAGCTTTGCTCGTTCAAGATTGTTTTCTGTGTGTATAGCATCGTCGAGGGCTTTCTCGAGGGAATCGAGGCCTTCTGCAGATTTTGCAGTAAGCTGGGCTATGCGCTTGGCATAGGTTTCTTGTACGTCGAAATGCGCTCCGATGGAGGCTATATCGGTACAGGAAACACTATAGCGTCTTGCTGCTTCGCTTGCTGCAGGAATAATGAATCTCCGAACAAGGTCGATCATCATAGCGGCTTCGATTTTTATCTGCTTGGAATAACGTTCGAGATAGATATGCTGCCGAGCCTCAGTCTCCTCAGGCAAAAGAACGCAGAGATCGGTCAACATTTTTACATTGTCTGGCTTGGTCAGCTCTTGAATAGCATCAACCGCGGAGCGGATAATCGGTAGTCCTCTTTGCTCTGCCTCATGTATCCAGTCGATTGAATATCCATTGCCATTGAACACAACGCGTCGATGCTCTTGCCAGGATTTTTGCGCAACAAAGCGTGCAGCATCGAGCAAGGGCATGCCTTTTGTTAATTCTTTCTCGATCTCTCTAGAGATGTGATTCAAAGCTTCAGCAACTGCAGTATTCAGCATGGTAAGTGGAGTTGCTGCAGACTGCGAAGAACCCACCATACGAAATTCAAATTTGTTGCCAGTAAAAGCGAAAGGGCTTGTGCGATTTCTATCGGAGAAGTCACGTGAGAGTTTTGGAAGGCTCCTTATGCCAAGCTCCAATAAGGCATTGGCAATTTTTTGTGTATTATTCTGGCTTTGGAGCGAATCGAAAAGGTCATAGAGTGGTTTTCCAAGGTATATCGAAAGAATTACAGGTGGTGCCTCATTGCCACCAAGCCTCCGGTCGTTACCTGCGGTTGCAGTAGTAGCACGCAGAAGCCCGGCACGTCTATCTACAGCCTCGATTACCGAAAGAGAAAAAAGAACAAATCGCATGAATCTGAACCTTGCATCTTCCTCGGATGAAGTATCCGCGACTACGGCTGGGTCTAGAAGATCGATACCCTTGTCAGTTCCTATTGACCAGTTTACATGTTTTCCCGAGCCATTTAAGCCTTCAAAGGGCTTTTCATGTAAGAGCGCAGCAAGGCCATGATGCTCCGCGATCTTACAAATGGTTTCCATTACAAGTTGGTTGGCATCGGCGGCCATATTTGCCTGTGAGTAAATACAGGCTATTTCGAATTGATTAGGAGCTACCTCATTGTGCTGGGTTTTAGCAGATATTCCCATTGCCCAGAGCTCGCTGTTGAGCTCGTTCATAAAAGCGGCTGCCTTCTCTTCTATGGCTCCGTAGTAATGATCTTCGAGCTCCTGACCCTTCGCCGCCATCGACCCTAGCACTGTGCGACCGCAGAGCTTTAGATCAGGCCGTTTTCTATAGAGTTCGGCATTTACGAGGAAATATTCCTGCTCAGGACCAGCATAGACGATAATTCGCTCAGTTTCGCTGTCGCCTAGGAGGCGCAGCAAACGAAGGCCAGCGCAATTTAGTGCTTCCATCGAACGCAACAGAGGCACTTTCTTGTCCAGAGCAAGTCCGGTATAGGACACGAATGCCGTAGGAATGCATAGAATAAGGCGATCGGCGTTTCTTTTTAGAAATGCTGGGCTTGTAACATCCCATGCGGTATAACCGCGAGCCTCGAAGGTTGCCCTAAGGCCGCCCGAGGCAAAGCTAGAGGCATCGGGTTCGCCCTTTATTAGATCTTTGCCCGAGAACTCCATCAGAATACCTCCACTGGGCTGTGGTGACACGAAGGATTCCTGCTTCTCGGCAGTAAGCCCAGAAAGAGGATGGAACCAGTGGGTATAATGAGTCGCGCCATGGTCAGAGGCCCACTCCTTCATTGCTGAGGCAACGATCTCTGCAATGTCCAGTGTAAGCTCTCTCTTGCCAGCTTGAATATCTAGAATCGCTTCAAAAGCTGAGCGAGGAAGGCGCTCTCGCATTACATCATTGGAAAAACAGCGGCTACCGAAGTGCTGGGTCAAAGAAAAAGCATGAGAATATTGATTCATAAAAAGTTCTCCATGAAAA
>DMNL01000167.1 GCA_003452735.1 Spirochaetaceae bacterium | reverse complement strand
GCAAAGCTGCCTGTCAGCGAAACAGCTTTATGCTTTACGCTGAAAGCGGAAGGATTGTAGTCCGCTGCAGTCTCGTAATCTATCTCCACGACCTTCCAGCCCACTGGATCTATTGCAAGAGCAACCGCTTCGATATCCCCTGGCCCAAACATAAGACCTTGTAGAGAAAGGCCGCCCGTGTAAAGAATTCTACTCAAAAAAGGCCCAATCCCTTTCGCATTATTGCGCTCCCTTTCCCACAGCGGATGATAGGCAATATGAATGATCCCAGAATCATCGATCGCCGCTCTATAGTATACTGCCAGTATAGGCCCAAATTCCGTAGGGCAATCGAATACAGGCTTAAAATGCGCTGCCAATTCATCATCGCGTAAAGGCGCGTAGCCCATGGGCGGACTCTCTTGCTTTCCAGTCGGATAATAGAGCACAAAGCACAGAAGCACCAAAAAAACGGTAATGATTATGGCGAATATCGTTGTATAGCTAATTTTTCGATTCATGATACTTCCAATATCAGAATACTATTTAGAGATCTTAGTATAGCATGAATAAGATTAGTCATCATGTGGGAATTTCGATAAATTAACATGTCGTCTTTCATATATTTGATATTAGCATTATATTATTATATGTAAGAGAGCTTTAACTCCCCGAAGCTATTCGGGATACTATTTGAAGATTTCTTAAGATAAGTTGCTTATGAATAAAAATCTTAAGCGGTGCTTCACTCAGTTTGTCCGTCAAATAGCCTCGAGCTGGAACACAATAGAAGCTTTCTGAAAGGAGTTTTGTATGAATCCAAAAGAAGCAAGTGAAAAGATTGTCAAAATCCTTCACCTGGAAACTGAGCCTGTGGCCGTTCAGGTCTACAAGGACAGGAAGGATCTACCAAGGCATCCACAGAATATCCAGCAGAATTTCTGTCAATTGGTATCGATCGCACGCTATCAAGGACGAGGCAATAGCGGTGTTGCCGAAAGCATGATCTGTGCATTCGGGGCAGCTTGCCTTGGGCTTATCAAGACACCAGAAGTAATAGAATCTGGAAATGCAGCACTTGGCATTTATACTGCTAACCCAGAAGCGTCAAAGAAATTTATGTCGAATGTGTTTAGGATTGGCGACCAAGGCAAGAAATATGATGCAGTGATGGTAAAACCCCTTGCTGAAGTAAATGAAACCGACAAACCACAGGCTGTTATCATGTATGTGAATCCGGCTCAGGCGATGCGCTTGATTCATTCATGCACATATGACAATGGAGAAAAAGTGACGGCTGATACTGTGGCCGAGGGAGCAATGTGTTCATGTGTAGGCTTTGCTATCGAAAAGCAAAAACCAACTGTCGGCTTCCCCTGCGCTGGCGATCGTATCTTTGGTGGCACACAGAATCATGAGCTGGTCTTTGTGGTTCCTTACAGCATGGTGACGGATACACTTGTTGATCATCTTGAAAAAACCGCTGCTGGTGGTTTCTCTGTCTTCCCAGTTCCGCCCTATATGTACTGGACACCTTCCATGCCCCCCTCTTATACAATTCAGCCCGAATATCTGAAGTAATAAGCCCAAATAGGAAATAGATTTGGATATTATAGGGACGAAAATGGCCGACAGAAATCTCTTGAGGCATTTAATATGGCTTCCGTTATCGCTGAATGTGCATATTTATGCGCACAACTATGATGAATTGCATAAAATCAGCCAGAAGTCAAAATTTTTTGAAATATTATGCTGCCGATATCTCTCTTTATTAGAATACATCTGCTGGTCGGCAGCATCTAGAATCTTAGTAAAAACTTGATGATCAACAGGAACTTCGCTCTGGAAGGATGCAGAACCTACACTAACAGAATAAGAGAATGAAGCTCGACTAGCAAAATTTTCGAGGCGAGAAGCATCGCGAAGCACTTCATCTCCCGCAAGGTGCCCAAACATATCATTGATAGATTTGAGTCCGTTTATGTCAACGACGAGAATCGAAAAACGCTTGTCAAGAGTACTAAGTACTTCATTGAGAATATTTCGGTTGTATAGTCCTGTGAGCGGATCGTGCATGCTCTCTTCCCTAAAGCGGCTCGCAAGTGTCTCTTCCACAATAAGCCTTTTGTTCTGATCCAAGAATTCAATCACCACAAAGCCAACCGCAGCTAAAATCATTAGACTAAAACCATAGTGTGAAAGAAAAATCGTGCTTTTCCCAAAAAATGGAAGAAGAGTGTCTCTTAAAGAGATTATGCTTGCAAAAGCGACCCCTCCTATAAGAACAAGATTGCTTTGGATGAGACTCTTTTGTTTGATTAGTCTTATCAAAAGATATATCGGTAGCAGAGCAATAGTCAGGAACGTCCATGAATACATATTCTTCATACCAATCATTGTGCTTCTTGCACCGGTTGCGATCACTATAAAACCAAATACCAATAGTGCACCGACAATAATAAGGATTACACTTTCACTGAAAAAATGCAGTAAAGCAGTAAAAAAGCACCTTGCTTAGAAGATAAAATATATGGCTCAAATGGGAATCCCGCTTCATAAGGGCCAATTATCTCGACACTCAGAGTATTCGTCGGAAGCAAGAGTCCAGCAGGTATTGTGAATATCTTTGCTGAATTCCAGATATTGGAATTCCCTCTAGCCATATCGCCTTGCGACCCAATGAATTGGCAATTCCATGACACGCTTATAGCTGTTCATGCAATATACGGAAACACAAGGTAGAGATATGGCCCAGAAATCGACGATCGAGGATCATGCTGCAAAGTCAAGCTAAAATGGTAAGTGCCTGAAATATAGCCGGGATGCTCGAGAGCTCTTAAAAACCTGCCCGCTGGCAGCTCGCTTTCATTTTGGTTTGGGTCGACAATGCGATAAATTGGATCGAATCGAATTGCTTGATTACTGCTACGAACCT
>DMNL01000081.1 GCA_003452735.1 Spirochaetaceae bacterium | reverse complement strand
CTCCAATATTCTTCAGACTCAGGCAAAAGCCCTTCGCACAGAGAAAGAGCAAGCGGAAACCAAGCGCCTTTTATATGTAGCTTGCACAAGAGCAATCGATCACCTTGCATTCTTCTGTGCGGCTCCTGAGAAGAGATCCTACGATAAAGACAGCTTCCATGCGCTTCTTTTCAAGGACAAATCTCATCTCCTCCAGCAAGACAGCGATGATAAAACTCAATTGCCTTCTCATCTATCGGATTTGCGGCTATTTTTCGAACCGCTAGTCTCTGACAAAGAAATACAAAGAGCCAGATCACAGGGGTTAATTGAAAGGAAATTGTCTCAAAAAGAGCTCCTCTCTCAAGAAGAAGCACAAAAATTAGCACCGACATCCAAAGAAACATCATGCAAAATTGCCTCAAAAAAAGAAGAAGTTTTAGCCGAACTTACTATTATGACAAATCTGACTTCTAACTCTGTTGTCAACCATCAATCTCGACGTATCACAATTAGCAACATAAACGCCATAATTTCAAAGGAGACTCTTGCTGCGGACTATGCGCGCGAGCTATCCAAGCATTTCGTAAGAGAACATATATTGATTCCTTTAGAACATCAGGCCTTGTCGGAAACCAAAGCCCCAGATAAAGTTCTCCTTGAGGCAAAAAATTCCTGGGAATCTCTTAACTCTAGCGCCTATGGGTCTTTAGTCCATGAACTCTTCTCCCATCTTTTGGCTGGAAAGTCCATTGAAAGCTATAGGCCATCCGTTTCCATATCGCGCCAACTACTTGGGAATACGTCAGCCACAGATATCGATGTTTCCAACACCAATAAAGCTACCCATCGTCATATGAGGTTTCTCATAGAAAATGCTGCGCGCGAGCTTGCTCCTTTCTTTGAAGCCCCTAGATTCTCAACTCTAATCCTGGAAAAGAAATATAGCTGCGAATTCCCTTTCCTCCTTGGACTTGGACGATGGATCATCGAGGGAAGAATGGACTTCATAACCCAAAGAGATGAAGAAGTCATAATACTTGACTTGAAAAGCGATCAGAGATTCTCGCCTTACGAATATTCTCTCCAGCTAGCTCTTTATATTATGGCAGCTCGGCAACTCTTTCAAAAGAAAAAAGTACGCGCAGGTCTTATGTATCTGCATTTTGGGGAAATTGCCTGGCTAGAAACCGAGCCTGAGGAGAAAACCATATTGCGGATCTGCGATTCAATATCCTTTGACAAGCATAACAATTAGTAATTCAGGAGGATCGATGAAAATACCCTCTAAGCGAAAAGGCCCAAATAAAACCACAAAAAAGACTGAGCCAACCCCTTTGAGAATCTTTCTTACTTTGGCCCAGATCAATACACTTACGCTTGGTGGCGGATATGTGATTGTTCCTGTAATAGGCAATTCCTTCCAGAAACAGGGTTGGATCGACGAAGAAGAATTCTATAGGATTTTTTCGCGTGCCCAGGTGTTTCCAGGCCCTGTAGCACTCAGTACTTCCTTTCTCTGTTCTTATAGAATTGCGGGCGTCAAAGGAGCTATTGCTGCGGTTCTCGGAGTAGTGCTGCCGCCTTTTATAGCACTTATCCTTGTTGGAGGCTTTATCAGCCTTTATGGAGATTCCGAGCTTTTCAAGCGCTTTTTGAATGGCGCTGGCGCTGTAGTGCCGGGCCTTGTCGGCTCGATGCTCTGGAAGACTGCAAAAAATCGAAAATGGACGGCTAGAATCTTCATCGAAGTAGGAATATTGGCTATATTGCTAATTCTTTTCCCATCGGCTGCTTTCTTTATTTTGATAGGCGGAATTGTAGCTCTATACCTAGGAAGGCTTTTATGGAAATCCTGAAAATATCCCTTGCCTTTTTCAAGATAGGCATAGTCGCATTTGGAGGAGGCTGGTCAGTTGTAGGTCTCATCAAACAAGAGATCGTCCCAAACTGGATGAGCGCCGATGCTTTTAGCTCACTCATCGCGATTGCTCAGTCCACGCCAGGACCTATCGCACTCAATGCAGCTACACTGGTAGGTTGGCAAAAGGCTGGCTTTCTTGGTGCACTAGCTGCGACCTTCTCAGTTATAGCTTTCCCGCTTATAGCGATGTCCATTACGCTGGCTTTTTCCAAATATATACCTTTAAAAAAGGATCTAGCCGATGAGAGCTTGCGATCAGGCAGCATGGCGATGATCATTATGACACTCTGGACTCTGTTGCCTCAGAATACCCTACCCGGGCCATGGATATTCGCTCTGGCATCCTTTGGCGTTACAGCTTTTACCAAAGTAAATGGTGTATGGGTCATTCTTGGGGCAGGAGCTATCAATATGCTCTTAGGTGTGCTTCCTTGAGCTTGGGCTATAGTTTTAAAATTTATAGTTAGTCGAAGCTATTCTTTCAATCTTCGTCGCACGCATGGACAGTTCCTGGCCCACATTCTGCAGGAGGCTCTACGGGCGCAGGGACGACATTCGCCAGTTCAGGACGCTCGACAGTGTATTTTTTAACAAAACCTACTGGTCTATAAGTCATTTTTGCTTGCCTAAGGCCCAGATCTCCCAGGTCCTGCTCGCGATTTATCTGCAGATAATGCTTGGGCAGAGATTGGGCAAATGCTTGATTGATGAACTGATAGATGCCTTTATAGCTGTCTATCGCTTTTTCGAAATGGATGGCGAACATCTTACCTTTTGCAAGTGGCTCGCCAAGGCACCAACCTACTGGCCTATTGTCGATATAATAGACCGCTCCTCGCAAGCCCAAGATATCGAAGCACTCCAAGGCCTCGCGAGCAGCCGCATAGTCTCCCTCTGCCCCTTTTGCCGCTCTCCACTCCTCAAGCACTAACAGTGCATCCGCGGTTCGGTCTTTAGTCAAAGGTCGCTGTTCGCAGGCGTAATTGCTGACAAAGCCATTAACTAAGTTGCGCTTCTTGTGATATATACGGCCATTGAGGGTGGCTAAGTCTTCTCGATTATAGAGATAATCGAAATTATCCCTGTCCTCTCGTACTAAATATCCACGCCTTTCAAGCTCGATTCTTTTTTTTGACGCTTGGCATTCCGAGAGATGGCGCATATAGTCGAAATGTAGCATAAGCTCATCGAATTGCTCCATCGATGGAAAGCAGCAGGGAATATAGAAGAATGTCCTGCCCTTATAGCGACCTGATATGATGAATTTTTCGTCCGTTAGTTGTGAAATCTCATAACCATAAGTATTTCGGAAAAGATATAGCCCTGAAAAGGTGAATTCCGAGATGCCATCAGGCAGCAAATTTAGAGCTGGGTAGAGAATATCTCTTGCGTCGAGCGTAAGGGGAGCAAATTCTGGATATGTTGGAATTACCATAGAATTTCATAATACTCCGCAACAAGACCCAGGACAAGAATCCCAGACTGAGCTATCCAAGGTTGAATAGATATAGTGTTAAAAAATGCGATATTTGCACCTTAATTTATGAGGACTCCCTTGCGCAAACCATCATCCAGATGTCATATTGAACTATCATGATAGCAATACTCGATTATCTAAACCGTTCCTACACGGAAGAAATGTTGAATCGTTTTCTCAGCTATGTAAAAATTGATACTCAGAGCAACCGCCATGCTGATAAAACACCAACGACCGAAGGTCAGTGGGATCTTGCGCACAAGCTCGAACAAGAGCTGCTAGAGCTCGGCATTTCAGAGCTAGAGCTCGATAGCAATTGTTACCTGATAGCTCATCTACCTGCGAGCCCAGGCAAGGAACATGTGCCATGCATTGGCCTTATGGCTCACATGGACACTGCAAGCGATGTTTCAGGAAGCGGAGTACAGCCGCGTGTCATCAAGAATTACGATGGTAAGGCAATAAGACTCTCCAAGCAGTATATGCTAGATCCCAACGAATTCCCCGATCTCTGTGAGCATGTGGGAGATACCATTGTGGTAACAGATGGCTCCACTCTTCTTGGAGCAGATGATAAAGCTGGCGTTGCAGAAATAATGACCGCCATTGCTTATCTTTTACAGCATCAAGAGCTTAAACATGGGCCTATCGATATATATTTCACTCCAGACGAAGAAACGGGCAAGGGAATGGATCTCTTCCCTTTGGAGAAAGCTCGAGCCAAGGCTTGCTACACACTCGATGGTGGTGCAGCACCCGAAGTGGAGGCCGAATGTTTCAATGCTTATGTTGTAAAGGCTGATTTCTTTGGCAAAGTAATTCATATCGGCGCTGCTCGCGGAAAACTCGCCAATGCCGTTGCCATGGCAGGAAGCTTTATCGACATGTTGCCACGTTCGGAGAGCCCAGAAGCCACCGATGGATGGTATGGCTATTACTGCCCCGTCGAAGTCTCCGGAGGGCTCGAACACGCATGGGCGGAAGTATACCTTCGAGATTTTTCAGCTTCCCGTATGCAGGAGAGAATAGCCGCACTCAAAGCTTTTGCTAAAGCCGTAGAAGCACAGTTCCCTCAAGGCCACATCGAACTAAGCGTTACCCAACAGTATCTCAATATGAAGGAAAAACTCGTTAACCATCCCGAGGTCCTCGAAAAACTCAAAAAAGCCATAAAGGATCAAAATATCGAGCCCATAATGAAGCCAATCCGTGGTGGCACCGATGGCTCGCGCTTAACCGAAATGGGAATCCCAACTCCAAACCTCTTTACAGGTGGCTACAATTACCATAGCCGCTTCGAATGGGCTTCTCTCTCAGATATGGCGCTCTCGGTTGAGACTTTGCTTAACCTTGTACAAGTATGGGCTGACTAGGATAAAAGCATAAAGGCCGAAGAATAAGCGTAATCAGCGCTATTGCTTAGATATTATAAATATTCCTTAAAATCTGTAACTTTCTGACTTTTATGCTTTATTTTATTTAAGGATAAGATGCGCTCATTCGAGAAAAATTACCCTTTGTGGATAAAATGAGACTCATTTAATTATATACTGCTGTATAAATATGGGTTTACACAAATGCACTCATATCTTATAGTTATTCGCCAACATTTGGAAAAAGGCAGTAGAAAAAAGGTAGGTTAATGTTTTCTCCTTTGGATTTTAAGGAATATGAGCAGGTTGCAAGCAACTCTGGAGCATTTAAGGGCGTCGAAATCGATCTTATGCTCGAAATCCTCAAAGATTGGCAGCAAGCGCCAGGCAAGAGTTATACCCTCCTAGAACTGCGCGATGGAAAGACTCTTGTCGCTTTTGCGATAATCCATAAGGTAGCAGGGCGAAACTTTACATTCGATATTCGTTTTGTCGTACTAGATAGCGATTATCGATCCACAAACGCAATCCAACACCTTTTCGAAATGATCGATCAAGAACTCCTTAAAAAAATGCCTTTTGCGGTGATTAGATTTGAATTATCTTCCGATAAAAGAGATAGCTTGGGAGAAAATACGCTCGAAAATTCAGGCTATTGTCAAATAGGACATATTACAGAATTCTATGGCGCAAATGACGATTTTTTCTTCTATATAAAGGCTATTTTTAGAAATCCTCCAAATTTCATCAAAATATCGAAACCTTTCGAGGATGAATTATCCCCGGAATCCTTGCCCGAAGAAACTAATAATCAGCAATAGGATCAAAATATGATCGTAGGTGCAATCGAAGGCGGTGGAACGAAATTCGTCTGTGCCGTTCTAAAATTCGATGATTCAAATATTCAAGAAAAGCCCCCTCGAATCTTAAAAATCGAACGAATCCTGACTACAGATCCAGAGTCGACCCTCGATGCGGTTGTCCGTTTCTTCAAAAATTCTGGGATTGAATGCGCTGGTCTTGGAATGTTTGGCCCAATAGAATGCAGAATCGAGAGCCCGAGATGGGGTTATCTGCTAAATACGCCGAAACCAGGCTGGAGCGATATAGACATAGCTCAAAGGTTGCAGAAACAATTACAAGTCCCTCTCAAACTCGAAACCGATGTGGCCGCTTCTGGCATTGGCGAATGGAAATGGGGAGCAGGGCGAGGAACGCATTGCTGCGTATATATCACAATAGGAACAGGAATTGGAGCAGGTATTATCATCGATGGTATTCCTGTACGCGCATCCTTCCATCCCGAGATGGGGCATATGCGGGTCCCAAGAGCAAGAACTATAGAATCCAGACTCGACGAGTTCGAGGGCATCTGCATCTATCATAGCGATTGTTTGGAAGGGCTCGCCAGCGGACCAGCAATAGCCGCTCGCTGGAGAGAGGCACCCGAAAACTTGCCGACAGAACACCCTGCCTGGCGGCTCGAAGCTGAATACCTTGCATTTGCGCTCACCAATATTGCGCTCACTATAGCACCTGATCGCATCATCGTTGGGGGTGGAATTGGTCTTCGTGAAGGATTGCTCGATATGGTTGGCAAGCGCATGAGGGAGCTTTTGGGTGGGTATATCCAAGCCTTGAGCAGCGCGGAAGCAATAAGACTTTTTCTAGCCCGAGCAAAGCTTGGCAACGAGGCTGGCGTACTCGGAGCGGCCGAACTGGCTAGACAACTCTTCAATAGTGTCTCGAAACGTTGAAACACCTTCAAAAAAAACAAGTCATCAGAAAATAATCCGGAGATAAATCCTAAGCGCAGAAAATCGATATAATAATGAACCTTACCTTGATTTTTGTGGCCTGATTCTGCTATAGTACGCTCGTTCTAACCAAGCCGAGATAGCTCATCTGGCAGAGCGGCGCACTCGTAATGCGCAGGTGTCGGGTTCGATTCCCGATCTCGGCTATGATGCTGTAGCATGAATTCCATTGTTCATAGATTCGGCAGAGCCGTTTCGAGCCAGGTACCTCAAAATCCTCAGCTTTCTCGTAATATTTTGGCTGCAGGCTATACGCTCAGTGGCTGGAAGGATGCATATTTCGGTGGTAAAGGCCTAAAAGGGGTGTATGCTCACATGAATGCCGCAATAAGCAGAAACATGAGCCACTCTTTTAGAGATTCATCGCGTAGTGCCATGGTCAATATCTTCTTCCCATGCGAGATTCTATATGCAATGGATATTGCGCCCGTGTTTCCGGAAGCATTGTCAGTATACATTGTAAATTCAGACTGTGGAGAGGTCTTTGCAGAATCAGCGGAAGCTATCGGCATATCTGAAAGCTTGTGCTCTTATCATAAAATCATGATCGGTACAGCTAGGACAGGAGTACTTCCTAAGCCACTGCTTATAGCCAATACTACTTTGGCCTGCGATGCTAATCAGCTATCCTTCAGGTACCTTGCCGAAGAATATGGCAGCCCTCATTTCATAGTCGACGTGCCTCATACAGTAAACAAGGAGTCTGTACATTATGTGGCTTCCCAACTCAAAAATTTCACTGTTCTTCTAGAGGATCTCTTGCACAGTTCTATGTCTGAATCGAAGCTTCGATATACCGTCGATAGGGCCAATCGCACGATCAAGGCCTACCGAGAATACTTGAACATTCGCGCAAGGACTTCGCTCCCCATCTCCATGACTGGAGAGCTGTTTTCTCTTGTTGCGACGCATGTGTTCCTGGGAACACCCGAGAGCGAGCAATATGCCATTGCAATAAAAGAATTAGCGCAGAAAGCTTCTCCAGATCGAAGGAAAAAACGCATTCTTTGGCTGCACACTCTGCCAAATTGGCAGGATTCTATCAGAGTTCTTCTTGAAAACAACGAGCGCACCGAGATCCTAGCAAGCGATATGACTTATGATACACTCATAGATATGGATCCAGAAAAGCCATACGAAAGCATGGCCGAACGCCTTGTATACAATATCAACAACGGAGGTGCGCAGAGACGAATCGACGCAGCCATAGCCTATGCAAAAAAGTTGCACGCCGATGGCGTAATTGTGTTTGGCCAGTGGGGATGCAAGCAAACAATGGGCATGTCTCAATTAGCAAAAATGGCTCTCGAAGAGGAGGGTTTCCCAACCCTAGTGCTCGATGGAGACGGCTGCGATCCACGCAATGTGGCTGATGGTCAAATGGCGACTCGGGTCAATGCTTTTCTGGAACAGCTAGAGGCATCGCGATGATTGGCTACACTTGCAAATACACGCCTATCGAGCTCTTATATGCTTTAGGAGAGACCACAGAGCTGCTCAACCATGAAGTTACGGATTTCGAATATGCCGAGAAATGGACTCATCCAAACCTTTGCTGCCATGCAAAGGCCTTCTTGCTGCATAGCTCTGAGCTGAACGAGCTTGTCTTGATAAACTGTTGCGATTCCATTCGTAGAGCATACGATGTGTTGCTCGCGCAGAAATCCCATCGATTTCTATTTTTGTTCGACCTTCCACACATAGATGATGGCTGCGGACAAGAAAATGTCAAAAAAGAGCTGGTCCGCCTGACTCAACGCTACATAGAATATCATCCTGTCTCCTTTGATCGACAACGATTCCTTAAAGCATGCAGGGCATCTTCTGTTTCTTCTTTTGATTATGCATCTGATGCTTTCTTTGAGGCTCCATCTGAGGCTACTTCTAAACTTAAAGAACTTGATTCTGCGGCCACATTCATCGCGATAGTAGGGGCGCGAGTAAGTCAAGAACTTCTTTCGACAATCAAAGAAAAAGTGCCCTATCCCGTGATCGATGCCACATGTGGCGGAAACCGACATCTCGGCTTATTGCCTCCGAATGCTGAAAATATAAGCTTCGATGAGCTCATGGATTGGTATGCAAAAGAGTTGTTGCATTTTATACCATGTATGCGTATGGCAAATATCGAGCCTCGCAGGGCGCTTTGGGAAAATGAGAATCTCTGTGGAATAATCTATAATACCGTCAAATTTTGCGACTATTATAGTTTTGATTATTCCCGAGTAAAAAAAGAAGCAAGTCTACCTATCTTGAAGATCGAATCCGATTTTACGCCTCAAACCGAAGGCCAGCTCTCTACGCGTCTCGAAGCTTTCCTTGAAAATATTCAAGCTCGACAAAAAAAGCCACAGAAACCTAAAAAGCAACAGCTAAGGCATTCGGACCTTTTTGGAGGAATCGATAGCGGTTCCACCACGACAAAGATGGTTGTCATCGATCGAAATAGGAAAATTCTCGCTTCGAGCTTAGTATCCACCGGTGCCCAAACACAGAAAAGCGCGCAGAAAGCGCTGCAGGAAACATGTCGGCAGCTCGATATAGAACCGGTCGACTTGGCATCTATTGTCTCGACAGGCTATGGGCGAAACAATATTGCATTTGCAACAGACAGTAAAACCGAGATAACCTGTCACGCAAAAGGCGCGTTTTTTCTTGACCCTACTATTCGCACCATAGTGGATATAGGCGGACAAGATAGCAAAATTATCCGCATAGACAATCAAGGCAGCGTTGTCAATTTCGTCATGAATGACAAATGCGCAGCCGGCACAGGGCGCTTCCTCGAGATGATGGCTCGCGCCCTCGAGCTAGATATCGACAATATGGTCCGCACTGGCCTAGCGTGGAAAAGCGACCTTACGATCTCTAGCATGTGCACGGTTTTTGCTGAATCCGAAGTCGTCTCGCTCATCGCAGACAATCGCTCTATTGCAGACATAGTACATGGGCTCAACAAATCGATCGCTTCGAGAATAACTTCGATGATAAGCAGAGCTGGAGGCCAAGCGCCATATATGATGACAGGAGGCGTAGCCCGAAACACCGGTGTAGTTAGAGAACTCGAAATAAAGCTCGGCGAACGACTCATTATCTCTGAAATTCCGGAGCTCTGCGGTGCTCTTGGCGCCGCGCTATCTGCCCTGGAATTGATGGAAGGATAGGCAATCTCTTTGCAATAAATGAATATGGCAATAAGGGAGGAAAAGAACATGGAAAAAGCAAAAGTGGGCATAATTGGCGGATCAGGCCTTTATGAAATCCAGGGAGCAAAGGTAGTCGAAGAAATCAAAATGGATACTCCTTGGGGATCTCCCTCCGACGACATCACCATTGCGGAGATTGAAGGTGTCAAGACAGCCTTCCTGCCTCGCCATGGAAAAGGGCATTTTCTTTTGCCCACCGAAGTCAATTCGAGAGCCAATATCGCGGCCCTAAAAATGCTTGGTGTCCGTGAGATCATAGCATTCTCTGCGGTTGGGAGCCTCAAGGAGGATATTCATCCACGCGATTTCGTATTGCCCTCTCAAATCATAGATAGAACCAAGGGCAGGTCAGGCTCCAGCTTTTTCGGAGAAGGTATTGTCGCTCATTTGAGCTTTGCGGATCCCTTTTGCATGCGGCTTTGTTCGATAATAGAGCCTTTCATTTTAGCGCGAGGATTGCGTCTACATACCAATGAAACCCTAATCTGTATGGAAGGGCCTGCTTTCTCGACAAGGGCAGAGAGCCAGCTTTACCGTTCCTGGGGCGCTGGTATTATCAATATGAGCGTGCTGCCAGAGGCAAAATTGGCTCGCGAAGCCGAGATCTGTTATGCAATGGTCTGTATGGCGACAGATTACGACTGCTGGAAAACAGACCACGCAGATGTGACGGTCGATATGGTCGTACAAAACCTCAATGCAAACTCAGCTCATGCCAAGGCATTGATCCTGGAAGTGGTTCCTGCCTTAAGTAAGGATGCCGAATGCAGCTGTCATACCGCCATGAGGGGTGCCATTATGACTGCCCCATCAAAGCGCAATCCAGAAACCATGGCAAAACTCCGAACAATACTCCCTGAGCTTGAGCTCTAGAGTCTATGGGCAACTAGATGTAAGCAGCCCAGCTTGACCCTATTAGCCTTGCCAATTACTCTGTCCTCATGAAAATCTTGATAGCCAACGATCATGGCGCTGTAGCGCTAAAATTCCATCTCTTGCGCTGGCTCGAAAGCCAGGGGCACCAAGTTGTCAATCTCGGTGTCGATACCGAAGATCGTGTCGATTATCCAGATCAGGCAGCCCTGGCCGTAAAAGAATATTTTGGGGGCAGTTACGATTTGGGCATAGTATGCTGTGGTACAGGCATTGGCATATCGATTGCCGCCAATAGATTCAAAGGTATTCGCTGCGCACTTATTCATGATAGCTATACCGCTCGCATGGCAAAAGAGCACAATAATGCCAATTTCCTCGCTTTTGGCGGCCGTGTGGATTACAAAGAGCCCATCGAGGAACTCTTGAGTGTCTTCTTGCATGCAGAATTCCAGGGAGGGCGCCACGCAGAAAGAGTCTCAAAACTTGATAAGATTTAGGATATCTTGTAGATAACACCCATTTTCGCAATCTCGATATCCTTTAGGCCAGCATCTTGCAGATGGCCCTGCATTGCCATGAGTGCCTCTGGTTCGCCATGTACAAGAAAGGTCCCCTTTAGGCGCTCTTTTTCGATACAATCGAGCCATTCTACAGTCTCTTTCCAATCGGCATGCGCAGAAAAGGCATCGATTTCTTCGATATTTGCGCGAACTTGAAACCAATCGCTCTGAATACGCACCTCTTTTGCGCCATCTCTGAGTCGTCTGCCTAATGTTCCCTCAGCCATGTATCCCACGATGAGCACGGTATTCGCAGAATCACCGAGTCCATGCATCAGATGATGTTGAATCCGTCCAAATTCGCACATGCCATCGGCAGAAATGATTATGAGCGGACCCTTAGCCTGATTGAGAGCCTTGGAATCCTCCACGGATCGGGAAAAATTAAGGGCCGAAAAACCAAAGGGATTCTTGGCATGGGTCGTAAAAAGATCGTAAGTCTCCTTATCGTAGCATTCTGGATGTATTGCAAAGATACTTGTCGCATTGAGAGCCATGGGCGAATCCACCCATATCGGAATATCGGGTATCCTACCCTGATCGTGCAAAAGATGAAGGCAAAAGATCAGCTCCTGTGTGCGCTCCACTGCAAAAGCTGGAATGATGAGCTTGCCTCGCCTTTCAGCAGTCCTATTAACGACATCTTCGAGGTGTCGAAGAGCATCCATTGTGGATTCATGAAGACGATTTCCATAGGTGCTATCTAGAATGAGAAAATCTATTTTATCGAGGCATTCGGGATCCTTGATTATTGGCTTGCCTTTGCGCCCCAAATCTCCGGAAAAACCAAGAATAGCTACATTCCCAGCCTTGTCCTTTGCTGTAATTCGCGCAAAAGTCGATCCTAGAATATGACCTGCATCGAGAAATTCTACTTGTATTCCATCAGCTATAGATATAGGCCTATGATAGCTGACCGTTACAAACTGATCCATCGCGCGTATAACGTCGAAGTCGTCATACAAAGGCTTCCAGTCGAATTTCTCGTGCCTTTTCTCCGCCTGTCTGGAAAGATAATCTGCATCTCTCGCTTGAATGTGTGCGGAATCGCTCATAATCAAGTTTGCGAGATCTCTCGTGGCCGATGTTGCGTAGATGTTGCCAGTGAAACCCTTTTTTGCCAAATAGGGCACAAGCCCGCAATGATCGTAATGCGCATGAGTAAGCACTAAGGCATCGATAGATGAAGCCTCTATATCATCTCCAAGCAAAGCCCTGTTCTTGTTATCCGCTTTAGCTCTTTTCCCTTGAAAAGCTCCACAGTCTATGAGAATCCTTGTAGAATCTACTTCTAGAAGGTGCTTCGAACCAGTAACCTCCTCAGCCGCTCCAAGTGAACAAATACTGATGCTCATGCCTTCACTATAACCTGTTGCGAAAAAGTCCGCAATTCGATACATTAGTACAGGCTCATGTGCGCTGATACGCTCACCCTTAGGGTTGAAAAACTCTCTTCAAACGGTGAGGGTATCGCTTTTTCAGAAGGAAAAGCAGTTTTCTTGCCTTTCGCAATTCCAGGCGAGACAGCGCTTGCAGAAATAATCGAAGAACATTCTAGCTTTTCGAGAGCAAGACTCATCGATATAGAAGAATCCTCCCCTTATCGGGTGGAACCTTTTTGCCCTCATTTTGGCGACTGCGGCGGATGTACTCTTCAGCATATTGGGTATGAATACCAAGCATTGCTCAAAAAACAAGCGGCTCAAGGGACCTTTATCCGTATCGGAGGCTTTGATCCCGGAGAGCTTCAAATCATCACAGGAGAAAGCTACCATTATCGCAATCGCGCCCAGATCCATGCCTGTGGAGATGGAGGCCTCGGTTTTGCAAAGACTGGCTCACACGAGAGCGTAAGGGCATCTCATTGTCCTGCCCTCGTTCCAATTATCGAGCGCTGGCTGATCTCGGAAAATCGAAAAGCCCATCCCTATCGCGCCCTGTCCGCCCTGATCGGCGACAGACCTCGCTTTGTAGTTTTCGGCCAGGAGGATCGACTGTACATTGAAGGAAGAGATGGCTTTGGAAAGGCAAAAGTAGCCGGTAAGGAATTGAAGTTCTCGCTTGCAAGCTTTTTTCAGAGCAATATCTCAATGCTCGAAAAGCTAATTGAACGGGAAGTCGCACCGTTAAAGGGAAATCGAGCTCTCGACCTCTATTGCGGCGCCGGCCTTTTTTCGCTATTCCTGGCGGAAAGATTCGAAGCGATAGATTGTGTCGAAAGCGAAGCTGCTTCTTTGGAAGCTGCTCGAATGAACCTCGAATCGACAAAGGCAAAGATCGAGTTTTCGTGCACCACGGTGGAGCATTGGACAGAAAAAACTCCGACCGACCTATCCTTCGATTATATCGTTGCCGACCCGCCGCGAACTGGAATGGCACCGCAGGTGCGCACGTGGCTTTCTTTTGTGGATGCTCCAGCACTTCTCTATATCAGCTGCGATCTTGCAAGCCTTGCACGCGATCTGCGAGACCTCTTTCAAAAAGGCTGGCAGCTCGAAAATATGACACTTTATGACTTCTATCCTCAGACGGGAAGGCTCGAAGCGGCCGTCCATCTAAAAAAGGAGGCTAAACATGACCTGTAATGGTCCTTTCAAAGGCAGATCTATTTCGGTCGTAAACGATCTATCGCTGGATGAACAACTCTATCTATACCGCAAGGCTCGAGAATTGAAAGAAACCGCGCGAGCTGGTGACGATGTAGAGAAGTTCCGGATCAATGATAAGGATTATCAGGTGTACTTGATTTTTATGGAAAACTCTACACGGACCCGCGAATCCTTTAGAAATGCAGGCAAATTCCTGGGTGCTCGGGTCAATGTCTTCGACGCCGCAACAAGCTCCTTCAATAAGAACGAGTCTATAACCGATGCTATCAAGATGCTCTTTGGCTACTCCGATGAGTCTTGTTTCATACTTCGCACAACTCTCGAAGGCGTCTGCACCTGGCTCGATCAGGCATTTACAGAATATGCCCATATAACAGAGAAACCCAAGCCTTCTTTTATAAATGCTGGCGATGGCAAGCACGAGCATCCGACTCAAGAGTTTCTGGACGAATTCTCTTTTCTAGAACAGCTCAATTGGAAAGAAGAACATATACACGTGGCTATGGTGGGCGACCTCTATCATGGAAGAACCGTGCACTCCAAGGCAGATGGTCTCAGAATATTCAAGGAAGTCGAAGTAGACCTCATAGCGCCCCCATTGTTGTCCATGCCTTCACATTATGTAGAAAAAATGAGGTCGAATGGTTTTCAAGTCCGCACTTTCGAATCCATAGATGAGTACCTCGCACAGGACAAGGTAGCGCCCATCTGGTACTTCACTCGCCTTCAACTGGAGCGCATGGGCGAAGCTGTACTCGAGCGAGCTCCTTATTTGCGCCAATCGGTCACTTTCAAGAAAGACTATCTCGGTCGACTGCCCGAAGGCTGCCGCTTCTATCACCCCTTGCCACGCGATCGCAACTTCCCGACAATACCATTTTTCCTCGATGATCTACCTCTAAATGGCTGGGATAGCCAATCTATCAACGGCTATTGGACACGCATAATCGAGATTGCCATGCTATCGGGCCGCATTGGAGAGGATTTCGAAGGTGAACATGCCAAGCCACGCGAATTCATCGACGACTTTGTACATGAAGCACCGATCCAAGAGACGGCCAAGCCTGAATACAAGGTCGGAATAAAGCCTGTCGAGGAAGGAATCGTCATCGATCATATTGCAAGGGGAGCTCCTATAGGCGAAATCTGGGATACTATCGATGCTGTGCGCAAAATTCTCAAGCTCGATGTTCGTTCCAGCCATGGTGTCTATCATTCCAACCGCGAAGGAATCTATAAGGGCATCATTTCTCTTCCGGATATAATAAGTTTTGGCGAAAAAGACTTGAAAAAACTTGCGGCGATCGCTCCAGGCTGCACGCTCAATCTCATACGTCATGCTCATGTAGCCAAGAAGTACCGCCTATCCATGCCGCCCCGTATCTATAACTTCGACGAAATCTCATGCAAGAACGAAAACTGCATCTCATATCCGGCACACCACGAGGGTGTCCCCACCGAATTCATCCGAAAGGGCGAAACGACATTTGTCTGTAAGTACTGCGAACGCGAGCACAAATTCAGGGATATCTGGGATATCTGATTGACTTTGATAACTATCGATATATTCTCTGGACAAAGGGCTTGGTATTAAGACCAAATCAGGTTTTCTATATTAAATTTTCTTTGTCAGATGTTATTTGTCGAATCCTATAATTCTTATGTTCGATCTCAAATATTCGAGGAACCAGAGTTTGAGCGCCAAAACTCATACATAAGAATTGCCGCAGATACAGAGACATTCAAAGATTCGACATGCCCTTGCATGGGAATCGAGATAATATCGTCAGCTACCTTTCTAAGTATTTCCGAGACTCCACGTCCTTCATTGCCAAGAATGATCACGGCTTTTTGTGCCATGCCAGCGCTCACAAGCGGCTTACCGCCCATATCTGCGGCATACACCCAATAGCCTGCTTTCTTGAGAGTATCGATAGCCGATCTGAGATTGCTCACGCGCAAAATGGGAACCCATGCGATGGCACCCGCCGATGCCCTGGCCACGGCATTGGAGATCGGAGAAGTACGCCGTTCCGGCATGATAACGGCATCTACATTGAAGGCATCGGCGGATCTCAGGATAGCCCCCAGGTTTTGAGGGTCTTCGATATGGTCTAGCACCAAAACAAGGCTCGGCTCCGGCTCAGAGACTCGATCACACAGAGCTTTTAGGGAAGGCTTTCCCTTAAGAACTTCATCGAGCGCAAGAATGGCTCCACGCTGATCTTTCGACATCTCCTCAAGCCTCGATTCAGACACATATTGGATCGAAATGTTACGCGATAGAGCTTCATCGAGAATCTCTCGTATCCGGGGACCTCGCCTTTGAGCATTTTCCGTTATATAGAGGCTGCACCGCGAATTCTCGGCTTTGAGAGTCTCTAGAATTGCATGAAATGATGTCAGATACTTCACGCACCATCCTCACAAAAGATTGCATATCGGGTTCTATTCATTATGTATCGATCACGGAATAACAGTAAATTCCTGGACTAGCTGAATAGCGCTCTCTACCTGTTTAACGCCTGGCACGAGATTCGCTGTAGCAACAGCGCTGTCTACAGTAGCACGGCTATTCGATACTCCATGGAGCACCACAACACCGCGGTCCACCGCTGCCTCAAGGAAATGAATAGGGATTTTTCGATTGTAGGTGATCTCTGTCACTATTTTTGCTCCAAGCAATAGATCTTTAAGCTTTGCCTGAGCTTCTTTTTCTCTATCTTCGGTTATAAAGGACATTCTAAAGGCATCGATCGCCGAAGCGGCATGGATTGGATCGAAGCGATCGGTTGTCAAAGTCATGTCATATTCCGAAGGATTGTACCAGTCCACGGAAAAAAAGTACTTATGAAAACCAGCTCGATCATGATCGCTGCTCTCGATTATCTGAAGGGCATGGCGCGAATCTATATTCTGTGCTTTGCGCACTCTCTCGATTCTAACTGTTTTGGAAGCGCCAATTCGGATGCTTATCAGATTCTTGATACCGCGTAGAATTACATGAGCCCCTCGCCCAATAAAGATACAATTATTTTCTAGCGCTGTTTCATAGACGGTTTGGGTGAGAAAATGCAGGTATTCATCCCTCTGCTGAGAAAGCGAAGCCCAGAAACCAGGATTTTTCTCGTCGTATCGAGCCTGCTTTTCCACATCTATTCCCATCGCCGAAAGAGCCGCTTCGATATGCTCCCTATCGACGATCTTATATCCATTGAGCTTTGAAAGCTCTTGAGCCGTCTCTTCGCCATAAGAAGCCAGCTCGCGAGAAATTGCTATCACTGCCATATTACACCTCCCTATAAAAAAGCATAACCCAAGTTAGGCCTCGGGTCAAACGAATTTCATAGACCGCAGCATTTTCTGCTTGGTATAGCGTTGCCAATATTGAATCCTCCAGATCCCCTTCTATAAAAGCCCCTTTTATAAAAGGAATCCTTTGGTTAGAATACCAACTGATGGAGAGATTTGCACTTCTTGCCGCATTTGGGACCGCGGTTTGTTGGGCTTTTTCGGCGATATTCTTCGAGACCGCCTCCAAGAAAGTTGGCGCACTGGCTGTCAATTTTTGGAAAGTGGTTTTCGCCTTTTTGTTTCTCGGAATATCCGGCATGGTCGAACGGGCGGTGCCTTTCCCTTATGACGC
>DMNL01000118.1 GCA_003452735.1 Spirochaetaceae bacterium | reverse complement strand
CCCTTTCATCTTTTGCAGATTTCCTCTTGCGTTTCCTTGGACACATGGTATACTTAAGATCACTGCCCCTAATTCAGGAGAAATTACATGCAATCCGTCGTTCTCGTCATAAACCCTGGATCTACTAGCACGAAATTTGCGGTTTTTCACGGAGACAGATGTATTTTCGATCAGACACTGAATCATTCGGCTGAAGAACTCTCAGGTTTTTCTACTATCGCATCCCAGTATGAATTTAGAGAGAAAGCGATTCAAGAAGCACTCAAGGAGAGAGATTTCGACATGTCATCGCTCAATGCGGTAGTTGGACGGGGAGGGCTTCTGCATCCAATTCCTGGTGGAATATATAGAATAAACGAAGCCATGAAGGCTGATTTGCTCGCTGCAAGGTATGGAGAGCATGCATCGAACCTGGGTGCTCTCATAGCGGATACTTTCGCAAAACAGTTTGGAATTCCCGCCTTTATTGTGGATCCTGTAGTTGTCGACGAGCTCGAGGATGTAGCGCGCGTATCGGGTCACAAGCTCTTTAAACGAATTAGCATTTTTCATGCATTAAATCAGAAGGCGGTGGCTCGTAGATTTGCAAAAGAGCGCGGTATTAACTATGAAGACATAACGCTTATCGTAGCTCATCTGGGGGGAGGTATTTCTGTGGGCTTGCACAGAAAAGGCAGAGTTATCGATGTAAATCAAGCGTTAAGCGGAGAAGGGCCATTTTCGCCAGAGCGTTCTGGCACCTTGCCTGCAGGAGACCTGGCAAGACTATGCTTTTCTGGACAATATACTCTCCAAGAAGTACTTAAGATGATAACTGGAAAGGGTGGTATGGTAAGTTTTCTCGGAACCAACAATATGCGCGATATCGAGCATATGCGCGACCAAGGAAATAAAGAAGCGGACTTCTATTTCCAGGCTTTTGTATATCAAGTAGGCAAATATATTGGTTCTCTTGCACCGGTAGTCGAAGGAAAGGTCGATGCAATTATATTGACTGGGGGTATCGCATTCTGGAAAGAGGTCACCGAGAGAATAAGCCAGATGGTTTCGTTTATTGCACCAGTAGTGGTTTACCCGGGAGAAGGTGAACTTGAGGCCTTGGCAATAGCGGGCCAAATGGCGCTCTCTGGAGAAGCCGAAGTAAAGGAGTATGTGCCATGAACCATATATCAGATATAATCGAGGAGGCTCGGAAGATCGGCAGGCGAAAATTTTCGGTTGCTTGTGCGCAGGAAGCAACTGTGCTCGAAGCCGTAACAGAAGCATACCGCGAAGGAATAGGGGAGCCTATTCTTGTGGGTAATCCTAGAGCTATCGAAGAAGCTGCCAAAGAGGCCAATGAGGGGAAAGGGGCGGATATTTCGCCATTCTCGATCATTGAAGAAAATGACATGGAGAAAGCAGCAGCCAGAGCAGTTGCTCTTGTTCGCTCTGGAGAAGCGGAATTTCTAATGAAAGGTATTATCGACTCCAGCCTCTATCTTAGAGCTGCTCTCAACAAAGAGACGGGCCTCAATGCTGGCAAGATTGCATGCCATGTGGCGGTCATGGAAGTACCGACCTACCACAAACTCTTTGCTATTACTGATGTAGCCCTCAATATCGCACCTGATCTTCCAACTTTTATCGACATGATCAATTCAGCAGTAAAAGTAATGAAAATTCTAGGAGTAAATAATCCAAAGGTTGCATTGCTGGCAGCTGTTGAAAAAGTCAACCCTGACAAAATGCCTTGTACTGCAACAGCTGCAATCCTTACACAGATGAACCGTCGTGACCAGATCAAAAATTGTATTATCGATGGTCCTCTGGCATTGGACAACGCAATAGATCCCGAAAGTGTCCGTATCAAAAAAATAAAATCAGAAGTTGCGGGCGATGCAGATATTCTTGTCACGCCAGAGATAGAATCAGGAAATGTCCTCTATAAATGCCTATTGCACCTCGCAGGGGCTAAAGGAGCTGCCGTGATAATGGGTGCTTCCGTACCTCTAGTTCTCACGAGCCGTGCCGATGATGCAGAGACCAAACTGGCCTCGATTGCCTTGGCTTCTCTTTTGGGAGGCAGAGGTTCTCAGGCCTAAATATAAGGAGTAACTAATGGCGATAAAAGGATCTATAGAGATCGACAGGGAGCGATGCAAAGGTTGCCTCCTTTGCATCCGCGCTTGTCCGACAAAAGTCCTAGGTGTCGATAGCGAGCCGAACTCCTGGGGATATTTCCCTTCCAGGGTGATCGCGCAAGAAAAGTGCATAGCATGTGGAAACTGCTATGATGTCTGCCCCGATGTGGCAATTACCGTGTACAAACTCTGAGGGAGAAAGATATGGCTGAAGAAATTCGCCTTATGAAAGGCAATGAAGCGATAGGCGAAGCGGCGGTGCGAGCGGGGTGCCGCGCTTATTTTGGTTATCCCATAACCCCGCAGAACGAACTTACCGCCTATATGGCTAGGCACATGCTGGCAAGAGGCCGAACGTTTATTCAGGCTGAGTCCGAAGTTGCAGCGATCAACATGGTATACGGTGCTGCTTCGACCGGCGCTCGTGCAATGACGAGCTCTTCGAGCCCAGGTGTTTCGCTCAAACAAGAAGGCATTTCTTATCTCTGCGGTGCTGACCTTCCGGCTGTGGTAATAAATGTGGCGCGTGCGGGTCCTGGTCTAGGCGGTATATCGCCAGCTCAAGGCGATTATTTCCAAGCAACGCGAGGTGGTGGGCATGGGGATTATTATACGATAGTCCTCGCTCCCAAGGGTGTGCAGGAAGCTGCGGATCTCACTTACGAGGCTTTCGGGCTCGCCGAGAAATGGCGCATGCCAGTGCTTATCCTCGCGGATGGGCTAATTGGTCAGATGATGGAGGGGGTAGTGCTCCCTGAGCCTATAGATCCAGTCAATCTGCAGCGCAAATCTTGGGCTGTTGGGCACTCTGTGGAGATGGCAAGGCCTTATAATCATATATCAAGCATAAATCTTATACCCGACGAGCTCGAAGCCATGAATAGAAAGCGATTCGAACGCTATGCACAGATAAAAAAGGAACTAATTCGTTATGAGGAAATTGAAGTCGAGGATGCCGATATAGTCTTTGTGGCTTATGGAACTTCGGCGCGCGTTTCCCATGGGGCTTTACAAATAGCTCGGGCTAAGGGGATGAAGGTTGGCCTTTTCCGACCAATTACACTCTGGCCATTCCCTTATGAGCAGCTTTATAGACTAGCAGAGCGAGGCAAACGTTTCCTTTGTGTTGAAATGAGCATGGGGCAGATGATCGAGGACGTGCGGCTCGCAGTCAGCGGAAAAGCTCCTGTGTACTTCTATGGGCGCTGTGGCGGGAATATACCCAGTCAGGAAGAAGTTTTCGCCGAAGCGCTAAGACTTTCGGGCAAGTGAGGGGAGGAATTTATTATGGAAATTGCTTATAAGCATCCAAAGAGCCTCAAGTCGATACAGACAAAATACTGCCCTGGCTGTGGTCATGGGGTAATCCATAGAATCATCGCCGAGGTCGTAGATGAAATGGGATTGCAGACTAGGGCGATTATAACAAATCCGGTTGGCTGTTCTATTTATGCCGATATGTACTTCGATTTCGACTCGGTTCAGCCCGCACATGGTCGAACACCTGCCGCTTCGACGGGCATAAAGCGAATGTTGCCTGATCATCTTGTCATCTGCTATCAAGGCGATGGAGACCTTGCGGCCATTGGTACAGCCGAAATAATCCATGCGGCTAACCGTGCCGAGAAATTCACGACAATCTTCGTAAACAACGCGATCTATGGTATGACAGGAGGGCAGATGGCTCCGACAACCCTTGTTGGTCAACATGCTACAACGGCACCAGAAGGCCGCGATCCTATAAATGCCGGTATGGGCTATCCCATTCGGGTATGCGAACTCTTAGCTTCGCTCGAAGGGACAAAATACCTTGCTCGCGGCGCCGTGAACAATATGGTGAACATTAGAAGAACAAAAAAGTACATTCGCAAGGCCTTCGAAGCTCAAATGCGTGGCGAAGGCTTTACGATGATTGAAATTCTCTCACAGTGTCCAACAAACTGGCAGATGAATCCCGTGGAGTCTGTCGAATGGCTCGAGAAAAATATGATTCCCTACTATCCCCTAGGCGAAATCAAAGATACTCTCAGCACGGCTGCAGCCCCTGCGCAGGCGCATTGAAAGGAGCGTTCCATGACCGAAAAAACATTTATGACCGGCTTCGGTGGCCAGGGCATTATTTCGATGGGGCAGCTTTGGGTGTATTGCGCAATGAAAGAGGGCCTCAAGGTAACCTTTTTCCCCTTCTATGGAGCAGAGAAGCGCGGCGGTATTGCACGCGCATCGGTAATAGTTTCGGACAGCGAAATAACAAGTCCAATTGTCACCGTTGCCGATTCAGTCGTCATAATGAATCAGGACTCCGTGGAAATTGGAGAGAAGGTTTGTAAAGAAGGCGGAATCATATGTGTCAATTCCAGCCTCGTCAAGAAAGATCCTGCGCGCCCTGATGCAAGAATCTATCATATTCCATGCAACGAGATAGCGCTCAAGCTCGGCAATGTCCGTGTTGCAAACATGATAATGATGGGAGCCCTTAGTAAGGTGACAGGAGCCGTTAAGCTTCAAGACCTCGACACTATATTGCCAAGCTATTTCTCTTCGAATAAGCGTTCGCTCATCGAGATCAATATTGCTGCAGTTGAGGAAGGAAAGAAGGTAGTAGCGTGATATAATGCTCTCACCTTATGAAGCCTGAATCGCAGTCGTCAGAATTACCGAAGGGAACGAAAAACCGCAAAGCTCGAAAGCTGATTTGGAAAGATATCCGAATAGCCTTAATAGCAATACTCATTGTACACCTAGTCTATATAGGGCTGACGAGCGCCCTCATATTTACATATAAGTTCGCTAATCCTCCTACAACAGTGCTTATGCTATATCGTTCGACTGTAAGTCATTGGAAAGTGCAAAAGCCCATTCCCCTAAAGACTTCACAGATCCCTTTGTATGTTAGGAGGATGCTAATCTCGGTAGAAGATGGCAAATTCTACGAACATCACGGCATTGACATAGAGGCCATCAAAAGAGCACGAGAGCTCAATGAAAAAGTGGGCAAACCGATGTATGGTGGAAGCACGATTACCATGCAGGTCGCGCGCACACTTTTTCTTTTACCTACTAAGAGTTATGTCCGCAAGTATTTCGAAGCCATAACGGCGCTGGAGCTAGAACTCATTCTCTCCAAAGATCGTATTCTCGAACTCTATTTTGGTTATGCAGAATGGGGCAAAGGGATCTTTGGAATAGAGCGTGCTTCTCGAGTCTATTATGGCAAAGGTGTGGCAAGTATCGATCGAGATCAGGCAGCTCGTCTTATAGCTCTTCTTTCTTCTCCCATAAAATATACACCCGATACCCTCTATCGCTCGTTGATCTTGAGGCAGAGATATGCCTATCTTGTTGCTCGATATGTGGCTGCCGTACCTGTAGCGGCTATCTCGGTCGAGACACCGCCGCCATCCGGAATAGAACCCTCTGTCGACATATCTGAGATACCCGATGCTGAGGAAGATGTTACAGCAGAACAGGGCATCTCTCCGAATTCTGAAGGATTATCCGAGGATACATCTTCAGCGCCGTCCTCAACAGAGACTGCGGAACCCGCTCTACAGGTTGATACTTTGAAAGAGACTACGAATCAAATGAAAACAGATAAATCATCGACTCCAGGGACTTCTGAGTTTTAAAGCATTAGCCTATTTTTTTGGTGCAGCTTTTTGTCTCACAGCTTGGACTATGAGCTTTTCGAGGGCATCCGCAAAGCGCTTCATATAGGAGGGTTTTCTTAAATTGCCTTTGGGACTAGGAGGAGCAATTCCCGAATCTCGCATATATGCAAGAGCATCTCGAAGAGAGCGTCGCTCGCCTATATTTTCAAAAGTAAAAATATCACCGCGATCGTTCATGGTATGAACAGAATGCGCCAGCAGGCGCTCTGCAAGAGGAATGTCTCGGGTTATGGCTATATCATTTTGTTCTGCATGAGCTTCAATGTAGAAATCGGCGGCTCCATCTCCAGGCTCGACAAGGATGAGATAATCTCTAGGAATTTCTGGAAGATTTCGGCTTGCCACAAAGCGCACCAAGATTGAAATACCATCGTAATTTCTCTTTGTTTTAGCCCTTCTTATTAGCATTGGCCTGATATCTTTTGGGAGAGAATCGGCATCCACCCATATAGTCAGTGTGAAATCAGACTCATTAGCCCTAGAGTTGGAGGACGAGTTCAAGGGATCTTTTTGCGAAGCTGCACTCATGTGTCTATCTCGCCAACAGCAGCAATCCAAAGTTTGCCTTCTCCTTTTAGTTCGAGCTGTCCGCAGGATCCAGCGGCAAAGCATGATTTGCGAGCTGGCAATTCTAGTTGTTCTCCATTATGAAGTCGAAAGCTTCCTTTGGTACATAGAAAGATCTTTGGTCCCCCAGATGTAATGGTTATCGAAGAAGAGGAGGCGCTGGAGTTGACCTCGATGGATTCGAGTCGAAATTCTTTAGCTGGGGTCTTGTAGATGGCATGGGTTCCCCAATCGAATCGTTGATATTCGGGTAGAATCAAGAGAGGTTTCGTTTCCAGGTCGACAATATTACATAGAAGATCTACATCGATATGCTTGACAGTTAGGCCTGCCCTTATGACATTGTCGGAGCAAGCCATGATCTCAAGAATGCTGCCTTTTAGATAAGAGTGAATCACACCAGCGGGTACGAATAGACCTTGACCGGGCTCAAGCTGCAACAGATCGAGAAAAAGGGGAGCGAACTGCCCTGGATCACCCGGATAGCGAGATTGTAGCTCTAATACCCAATGTGCAGCATCTCGAGCTGTCTTTTGTTCCGAATGAAGGAGCTGTTCGGCTCGAGCATGCAATTCAGTCTCTAATGCTAGATATTCCTCGCCTCTAACACAAAAGAGTCGCTTTATTAGGCTACGGAGTTCACTTTTATCCTTTCCTTTAAATTCGAGAGAATCGCAAAGCGAGTGACCCAAAAGAGAGCATATTTCATATATCGAGCGAAATCCTGCCATGGCTTGAAATGATGTAAGTGCTACGGCCAGCTCCGGTTTATGGTGGGGGTCTTTGAATGTCCGCTCTGGAGCCAATCGGCCAATACCAGCCGATTCTTCTTTTGCAAATCCTATTTTTGCTTGTTCAAGGTTTGGGTGAACTTGAAGGGAAAGAGGAGAAGCTGCAGCGAGCACCTTGAAGAGAAAAGGCAATTCATTATATTTTTTAGAAATATGATCTCCAAGCCAGTGAGCAGAATCTTGTTTTATCAGCGTATCGAGAGCAAATTCCGAATCATCGAGAATAATCTTAGATGGCGCTCTTTCGTGACTTCCCATCCAGACCTCTCCAATAGGATAGCCTGGTCGCAGCTCTGCTTCCACAAAGGGTATAATCCCTTTAGTATCACCCCATGCATATTGTTGGGCAGAGTTTTTTAGCAAGCTAAGGCAGGGTGGAGTTCGCCGTTCGGTATAGATCGAATTGTTCTTTTCGTCCATAAGATCAATTACCTTTCATTATCAAGGAATTCTGCCACATCTCGACAAATAGAGTCCAGAGCCCCCATCCCGAGTCTACATCTAGGAAGGCTTGAGATAAAAAGACTTCCATAAGCCTTTTTCAAGATGCGAACATCGAGGACAGCAACGACCCCGCGATCCTGCGAGTGACGTATAAGTCGTCCAAAACCTTGCTTAAAGAGAATTACAGCCTCAGGAATGCTCATCTCCGCAAAGGAATTTCCGCCGCGAGCATCGATGGCAGCAGCCCTCGAGGATTGGATAGGGTCGGTTGGCACGCGAAACGGAAGTTTAGTGATAATGACCAAGGAAAGAGTTTCGCCCGGCGCATCCACACCTTCCCAGAAGGATTCTGTCGCAAAAAGGACGCTGGAAATGTCATTTACAAAGGTTCGAAGCAAGGAATATCTATCTTTCTGCCCCTGTCTAAGGGCTAATATGCCTTCTTTCTCCAATAGTGGAGAGACAGCATCATATGTGTCGCGAAGCGCCTTATGACTTGTAAAAAGCACCAGTGCGCGTCCACGTGAAGCCTTAAGCAGTTTCGCTACCGCTGTGTTTAGGTAAGTCTGGAATTCAGCACTATCTGGCGACGGAGCTTCGGTGTCGATGGCGAGCATTGCATTCTTGGAATAGGGGAAAGGCGAAGGATAATTTTTTTGCAGAACTCGGAGGTTTTTCGTAGAGTCTTCTTCTAAGGTCAGGCTTGGTTGTCGATGCTTCAACTTTTTGTCCGGTAGTTCGAGTGCCGACGATCTATCCCCTGATATTCCAGTTCCCAATAATCCCACTCGGCTCCGCCACCATTGAAAGGAACCATTTATCGTAAGAGTTGCGCTTGTGCAAATGCAGCTGCGAATCTTGCTGAAAAGTCGTTCTGAAAGTAGGGGAGCCACTTCTAGAGGAGTGGCGCTGCATATCACCATAGGTTCTTTAGGATTCTTATTATCGACTTGGAGCCAAAATATAGAGCTTGGCTCAGCTTCAGGGTTGATGAATCGCGCCAATAAAGCTGCCGTCTCTTCTAGAGACCGGAGTGTAATCCTGAGTTCTATCACACTTTCTTCGTCTTCCAGTTCCAAAGCAATTGCTTCGGAGATTTCTCCAAGGCGCGTGACTAGCAAGGCGATCTCTTTCTCGAGGTTCTGCAGAGTCGACAGGAACATGGTGCGATTAATGCCAGATAAATTTTTTACAAGGATGCTCGATTCTTTTTCCGAAAAGCAAGTGCAAGCGATAGCGTTGAAAGAATCGACCGATGATTCAGCTTTCTCGATTTGAAGACGAGCAGTGTCAATCAGGCTTGAAGGAATATCGCCCAATTTTGAGATTGAAGCTAATATCCCAACTTGAAGCCGCTTCTTACGTCTTGAAAGTCTTGAGAGCAGCCTTTGGATGGACCTCTTTGAAAAAGTCTCAGAAAATAGACTTGTTGCGCTTGCTTCGAGTGCGTGCGCCTCGTCTATCACAAGCGCCTGATATGAAGGCAAAACCGTATTGATGCTTCCTTCTCGAGTTCGTTTTGCCTCCAAGTCAGCAAGCAAGACATGATGATTGACTATGATGAGCTGTGCGCTCGCCGCTTCTAGCCTTACATGAATTACATGGCATTTGTCGTGATAAGGGCAATGCAAGGACAGACAATAATCGCTTTCGGAGCACACACGGCTCCATATAGGATCATCATCTGGCAGAGCAAGGTCTGACTTGTCGCCACTTCCTCCTCCGTTGTCCCACTCGAGGATCTCTCTGAGTTTTATCGAAGAATCGGAAAAAAGAGCATCTTCCTCGATCGCTTCATATAGTCTGCGTTTGCATAGATAATTTCCTCGCCCTTTGACAATCACTGCCTTTGCTTGCTTTTTGAACAAGGAGCTCACTAGAGGAAAATCCTTCTTATATATTTGCTGTTGGAGATTGATAGTAGCCGTTGATACCACTACGCGTTCGCTGTTTCCAATTGCCCAGGCTAGAGCCGGTATAAGATAGGCAAAAGATTTCCCTACACCTGTACCAGCTTCAGCAACAAGAATCCCTCCATCCGAGATGATCTCCGCGACGTCGTGAGCCATTTCTACCTGTGAGAGCCGTGGCTCGAATTCGGGCATGATATGCGATAGCTTTCCAGAGGAATCGAGCACAGCCGCGATTTCGTCTGCATCTAAAGGACGAATTGTCTTGGGTTTGACTGGTTCAGCGACAACGAGTACATGTTCGACTTCATTGTCGACAATATAGCTACCAATGCCTTCAGCCCCTGCTTCGGCTGCTACCACAATATCTGCATCCGAAGGGAAAAGCATGCCGGAGGGGTGGTTGTGAATAAGCACCTGTGCATGTGAATGCTTTTGGAAGGGCGCAGGTACAGCGCTCTCCGTCCCTCTAGCCAAAATATCGATATTCTTTACAAG